>NZ_JBSFUU010000017.1:0-150300 GCF_053591955.1 Streptomyces sp. NPDC002845
CTGTTGAGTTCTCAAGGAACGAACGCTTCCTTCGTACTCACCCGAGAGACTCACTCTCGCGGCTTTCCTCCGGGCGCTTCCCTCCGGTCTTGCGTTTCCGACTCTATCAGATCTTTTCTCGACCTGATCCCCAGTCAGCGGGGTTTGCCTTCCCGGCCGTTGGGCCGTTCCGACGTCCCAAACTTTAGCGGATCCTCTCGGCAGTTCCTAATCGGAGCCGCCGAGCCCCATTCGAATTGAATTCGGGCACGCCGAATTCGACCCCATTGGGAGATCGTGCTGGTGGTTTGGGTGCCGCTGCTGCGGCGGAGGCGCTACCGCAGAACCGTTACGGCTCCGTGGCAACCCGAAGAACTCTACGGATCGACGGGCGGACTGTCAAGTCTCCCCCGAGAGACCTTCCGGCAAACGTCGAAGCCCGTCAGTCCAGGTCGTTGAGTCGCCCGCCGGCGTCCGGCTGAGCGTGCTCCACCCTACGGAGCAAACGGGTCAGGACCTCGCCGAGGGCGGTGCGCTCCCCCGGCGAGAGATCCTGGAGGAGGTCCTCCTCGAAGACCGAGGCGAGCCGCATCGCCTTGAGCCACTTCTCGCGGCCCTCCGCGGTGAGCTCGACGATGACGCGGACGCGGTTGGTCTCGTCGCGCTCCCTGGTGACCAGCCCCTCGGCGACCATGCGGTCGATCCGGTGGGTCATCGCGGCCGGTGTGAGGCCTAGGCGCTTGGCGAGGTCGCTGGGGCCCATGCGGTACGGGGCGCCCGAGAGGACGAGTGCCTTGAGTACCTCCCACTCGGCGTTGCTGATGCCGAGGGCGGCGGTCTGGCGGCCGTAGGCGACGTTCATACGGCGGTTGAGGCGGGACAGCGCCGAGACGATCTTCTCGACCTGGGGGTCGAGGTCCTGGAACTCGCGCTGGTAGGCGGCGATCTGCTCTTCGAGTGTCGGCTCGCTGAGGCCGGGGGTGTCGCCCATGAGTCGAAGTATCGCATGGGCCTGCTTGGCGTCGAAGTCCTTCAAGGTGTACTGTTTAGGTCTAATTTTAGCTTTGAAGTCTTCAGGTTTGAGAGAGGTGGACGTGTCCAGGGCGATGGGCGCAGCGATGCGCCGGATTCATGTGGGCAACGCGCTCAGCGCGTTCGGTCTCGGCTTCACCGTCCCGTATCTGTACGTCTATGTGGCGCAGGTGCGGGATCTTGGTGCTGTGACGGCGGGGCTCGTGCTCGCCGTGTTCGCCGTGGCCGCGCTGGTGGTCCTTCCGTTCGCCGGGCGGGCCATCGTCCGGCGCGGTCCACTGCCGGTGCTGCTCGCCGCCCTGGTCACCGCCGCCGTCGGAGCGCTGAGCCTGGGGCTGGCGGGCAGCGCGGCGACCGTGCTGCTCTCGGCGGCCGCGCTCGGGGCCGGGCAGGCCGTGATGCAGCCCGCGCTCGCGACGATGATCGTGGACTGTTCGACGGCCGACACGCGATCGCGGGCCTTCGCCACGCAGTTCTTCCTACAGAACCTGGGGCTGGGGGTCGGCGGGCTCATCGGGGGGCATCTCGTCGACGTCTCGCGCGCCGGGTCCTTCACTGTGCTGTTCGCGATCGAGGCGGCGATGTTCCTGCTGCTGGTGGCGGTGATGGCGACCGTACGACCGCCGCGCGCGCCGAAGATCGGGGACGACGCACAGGCGGGGACGGACAGCGGGAGTTGGAAGCAGCTGCTCGGCAATCGGGCCATGGTGCAGCTGTGTGTGCTGGGGTTCGTGCTGTTCTTCGCCTGCTACGGGCAGTTCGAGTCGGGGCTCAGTGCGTACGGGGTCGAGGCCGCCGGGATTTCGACGTCGGCGCTGGGGACCGCGCTGGCGGCGAACACGGCGGTGATCGTGGTCGCGCAGTTCGCCGTGCTGAGGTTCGTCGAGCGGCGCAGGCGGTCGCGGGTGATCGCGAGTGTCGGGCTGATCTGGGCCGTGGCGTGGGCGGTGGCCGGGTACGCGGGGCTGGGGCACGGCAGCCAGGCCATGGCGACGGCCGCGTTCGTGTCGACGTACGCGCTGTTCGGGCTCGGTGAGGCGATGCTGTCGCCGACCGTGGCGCCGCTGGTGGCCGATCTGGCGCCGACGGGGATGGCGGGGCAGTACAACGCCGCTTTCGCGCTGGTGAAGCAGCTCGCGCTGGCGGTGGGGCCGGCGGTGGGCGGGCCGATGGGGGCCTCGCTGCACGCGCCGTACATCGTGACGTTTCTGCTGTTCTCGCTGGGCATCGCCGTGCTCGCGGTCAGGCTCGGGCGGCAGCTGACCCCCGTGCAGAATCAGCCGTCGTCGGCGAAGAGCCGGGTGGTGGCTCGTGGCGGGGCGCCCGCGGAGCCCGTGTCGGCGGGCGCCTGAGCCCGGTCAGCGGATGGCGGTGGCCAGCAGGGCCGTGAACGGGAGGCGGGCCGTGCCGTCGGGGGCTCTGTGGTTGACGAGGAGGTCGCACAGGGCTCGGGCGGCGTGGGCCATGGTGTCCGGGCCTGCCTCGGCGAGTGAGCGGGTCCAGGGGACGGACGACAGCTGGCCCGGGACCCAGTAGGTGAGCGGCGGGGTGACGACGTCCCGGGTGAGTTCGTGGACGGTGCCCTCGCGCAGGCCGGCCGCGGTGAAGCCGGCGGTGAGGCGGTCGGCGGTGCAGGAGAAGGCCCGGGTGAAGGCCGCGGTCTCCTCGGGGGAGCCGTGCTCCTCGATGACCCGGTACTGGGCGTCGAAGTAGGGGCTGAGCTCCTTCGCGGCCCAGACGGTGAGGGCGATACGCCCGCTGGGGCGCAGGACGCGGGCCGCCTCGGTGAGGGCGGCGTCGAGGTCGGGGAAGAACTGGGCGCCCTGCGAGCAGATGATGACGTCGAAGGCGGCGTCCTCGTAGGGGAGCTTGTCGGCGGAGGCCTGCGTGAACTCGATGTCCGGGTACATGCGAGGCGCCTTGGCGGCGGCCACCTGGAGCATGCCCTCATTGATGTCGGCGGCGGCGACATGGCCGGTGGGGCCGACCCGGGCGGCCGCGGCGCGGGCCACGAAGCCGGTGCCGCAGGCCAGGTCGAGCACCTGGGCGCCGGGGAACAGGTCGACGGCGTCGTCGAGCACCGCCTCGATGAACGGCGCCACCATGGGGGCGATGAACTGCTCGTAGCGTTCGGGTGCGTTGCCCTTGAGCTGGAAGCCTGTTTCGTCTGTCGTCATGGCTTCAGCTACTAGCACCACCCGTCACGGACGAGAAGGTGCCGCGCGGAAACATGCTCCCTGGGGGCTACGTGGCGCGCGGCAGCGCGAACTCGCACCACACCGCCTTTCCACCACCCGGCGTACGGCGGGAGCCCCAGGCGGAGGCGATCGTCGCGATGATGGCGATGCCCCGGCCCGACTCGTCGCCCGGTTCGGCGCGGCGGCGGCGCGGGAGGTGGTCGTCGCCGTCCGTCACCTCGACGATCAGGCGGCGGTCGGTGCGGCGCAGGCGCAGGCGCATGGGCGGGGTGCCGTGCTGGAGGGAGTTGGCGACGAGTTCGCTGGCGGCCAGGACGCCCAGGTCGTGCAGGTCCGGTGGGAAGCGCCAGCTGGTCAGCACGCCGGAGGCGAAGGCACGCGCGCGTGGGGCCGCTTCGACGCCGCCGAGCAGTTCCAGGGCCGCGTTGCGGAAGAGCTCGCTCTCAGGGCCGGTGCGGGCCGGGTGCTGGAGGACCAGGACGGCCACGTCGTCGTCGTGGTCGGCGCGGACGCCCGCCGAGCGGACCAGGCGGTCGCAGACCACCTGAGGGGTGCCCGTGGCGCCCGCGAGGGCCCGCTGCAGGGAGGCGATCCCCTCGTCGAGGTCCTCGTCCCGGCGTTCGACCAGGCCGTCCGTGTAGAGGACCGCGGTGGAGCCGGGGCCGAGCGGGACCGAGCCCGAGGAGTGCATCCAGCCGCCGGTGCCGAGCGGGGGTCCGGTGGGCTCGTCGGCGCGCAGGACGGTGCCGCTCTCGTCGCGTACGAGGATCGGGAGGTGGCCGGCGGAGGCGTACACCAGGCGGCCCTCGTTGGGGTCGTGGACGGCGTACACGCATGTGGCGATCTGGTTGGCGTCGATCTCCGTGGCGAGGCCGTCCAGGAGCTGCAGGACCTCGTGCGGGGGCAGGTCGAGGCGGGCGTAGGCGCGGACGGCCGTGCGGAGCTGGCCCATCACCGCGGCCGCCCGTACGCCTCTGCCCATGACGTCGCCGATGACGAGGGCGGTGCGGCCGCCGCCGAGGGTGATGACGTCGTACCAGTCGCCGCCGACCGCGGCCTCCGTGCCGCCGGGGTGGTAGACGGCGGCGACGCGCAGGTCGTCGGGCTCCTCCAGCTCCTGGGGCAGCAGGGAGCGCTGGAGGGTGACGGCGGTCTCACGCTGCTGGCGCTCGCTGGTGCGCAGCCGTTCGGCGGCCTCGGCGTGGTCGGTGACGTCGGCGGCGAAGATGAGCACGCCGCCCGCCTTGCCGTCCGTGACGCCACTCCCTTCGGGAGTGGCGGGCAGGTCGACGGGGGTGCACGTGAACGTGTACGAGCGGCCGCCGGCCGCCTTGCGGGACTTGACCGTACGGGGCTTGGAGCTGCGCAGCACCTGGTCGAGGAGGGGCAGCAGGCCGAGTTCGCCGAGCTCGGGCAGGGCCTCGTGGGCGGGCTCGCCGACCGGGCGGGTGCCGAAGACCGCCACATAGGCGTCGTTGACGTAGGCGATGCGGTGGTCGGGGCCGTGCACGAGGGCGACGAGGGCCGGGATGCGGTCGAGGACCTCGCGGGTGCGCAGGTCGTCGACGGCGGGCGCGTCCGGCGCCCCGTCGTCCGTCTGTTCGGCGCGGGCCGCGGGCACCGATCCCTCCCCCGGCCGGTCCGGGGAGACCGCGAGTTCGGTCCGCGCCGCGGCGCGGCGCTGCGTTCCGGGGAGCCGGGCGCTCCAGCGGGTGAAGTTCACCGATTCCTTGCCTCATGTTGTCGTCTCGGCCGGCTCCCGGTCCGGCCGGGGTCCCCGGGGGTGCCCCCCGGGGAGATGCAGCACTTGAGAAGAAGCCTCGTGGATTTGGTAGGGCGAGGGGTGCCCGCCCAAGGTCGTGGACCAGTCTGGCCGACCGGACCGACAACCGTCAGACGCCGTCGTGATCGGTGGAGTTCCTGGATCCGGTCAGGACGACCCCTTCGGGTCCTGAGGAGGCTTTCCACCGGCAGCGAGTTCGAACTCCGCACGGGGATGTTCGAGCGAGCCGAGGGACACGATCTCCCTCTTGAAGAGCCCTGACAAGGTCCATTCGGCGAGTACTCGGGCCTTGCGGTTGAAGGTGGGGACCCTGCTCAGGTGGTAGAGGCGGTGCATGAACCAGGCAGGGTAGCCCTTCAGCTTGCGCCCGTAGACATGGGCGACGCCTTTGTGCAGCCCCAGGGAGGCGACCGAGCCGGCGTACTTGTGGGCGTACGTTTCGAGTTCCTCGCCGCGCAGGGAGCGGACGATGTTGTCGCCGAGGGCCCTGGCCTGGCGGACGGCGTGCTGCGCGTTGGGCGCGGTCTCCTTGCCGGGCTCCCCGGCGGTGACGTCCGGAACTGCGGCCGCGTCTCCCGCTGCCCACGCGTGCGTGACGCCCTCGACGGTCAGCCGGGGGGTGCACTTCAGGCGCCCGCGCTCGTTCAGCGGCAGGTCGGTCGCGGCGAGGACCGGGTGCGGTTTCACTCCGGCGGTCCACACGACCGTACGCGTCGGGAAGCGCGCCCCGTCGCTGAGGACGGCGACCCGGTCGGCGCAGGATTCGAGGCGGGTCTCCAGGCGTACGTCGATGTTGCGCTGCCGCAGCTGCGTGACCGTGTACTTGCCCATCACCTCGCCGACCTCGGGAAGGATGCGGTCCGAGGCCTCCACGAGAATCCACTTCATGTCCTCGGGCGTGACGTTGTGGTAGTAGCGCGCGGCGTAGCGGGCCATGTCCTCCAGCTCGCCGAGCGCCTCGACGCCCGCGAAACCGCCTCCTACGAAGACGAAGGTCAGGGCCGCGTCGCGGATCGCGGGGTCGCGGGTGGAGGAGGCGATGTCCATCTGCTCGATGACGTGGTTGCGCAGTCCGATGGCCTCCTCGACGGTCTTGAACCCGATGGCGTGCTCGGCGAGTCCGGGAATCGGGAGGGTCCGCGAGACCGAACCGGGGGCGAGGACCAGTTCGTCGTACGTCACCTGCTCCGCGCCCGCGCCCTCCTCCTTGGTGGCGAGAGTGGTGAGCGTGGCGGTGCGTTTGGCGTGGTCGATCGCGGTGGCCTCGCCGATGACGACCTTGCACAGGCCCAGGACGCGGCGCAGCGGCACCACGACGTGGCGCGGCGAGATGTTGCCCGCGGCGGCCTCGGGGAGGAATGGCTGATACGTCATATAGGGGTCGGGTGAGACAACGACGATCTCGATCTCGCCACGCCCGAGCTCCTCCTTCAGCTTCCGCTGGAGGCGCAGGGCGGTGTAGAGCCCGACATAGCCGCCGCCGACGATCAGAACGCGCACACACTTCGGGGGTTCGGGGGTCGTCCCCCGATGGATAGCAGCCGTCACCATCCCATGACGCACCCACCTCGTTGGTTTGTCCACAGGCCCGGCAATTTGTGTGACCGGCGGCGGCGAACGCGCGGGGTTGGCCGATTTGCCGGAGTGTGAGGGAGGTTCGCAGGTCAGATGGTGCGAGCCCGGTGACAGGAGGGGGCGCAATCAGGGCGTAATCGGCCCGTACTCCGATCGGGGGGCGCTCCGTGCGGAACCTGCCTCTTCTGAATTGACTCCCTCTCAACTATGTTCGTGTGTCGACGGGGTGTAGGGGGATGCGCTCACGGTCCGCGACGGGCGGGCCCGTGAACCCGCGTGTGTTCCGGACGCTCCGGCTTTCATGGCGGGGAGAGTCTCCGGGGGGAGACGTCATTACCGGGGGAACACATATGCACATTCAGGACTCTCATTGGTCATCCGCATCGGCCGTCGCATCCGGCGGCGGCACGGTGAGCGGAATGATGAGCGCGACGGTGGGCAGCGGACGCGGCGACGGATCGCGTTCGGCACCGCTGCGCGTGGACGCACAGCGCAACCTCGAACACGTGCTGCGCGCGGCGCGTGAGGTCTTCGGCGAGCTGGGCTACGGCGCGCCGATGGAGGACGTGGCCCGGCGTGCCCGGGTCGGCGTCGGCACGGTGTACCGGCGGTTCCCGAGCAAGGACGTCCTGGTCCGGCGGATAGCCGAGGAGGAGACCTCCCGGCTGACCGACCAGGCGCGGGCGGCGCTCGGCCAGGAGGACGAGCCGTGGTCGGCGCTGTCGCGCTTCCTGCGGACGTCGGTCGCCTCGGGCGCCGGGCGGCTGCTGCCGCCGCAGGTGCTGCGAGTGGGCGTCGCCGACGAGGGCACCGACGGCACGGACGGGATCGTCACGGACGAGGCGCGGGTGCCGCAGCAGCGGCCCCGGCCCGCGGCCGAGCTGCGGCTGGTGTCGGAGGAGTCGGCTGTGGCCGACGATGCCGGTGCGGCGGCGCTGCTCGACGTCGTGGGGCAGCTCGTGGAGCGGGCGCGCGCGGCGGGTGAGCTGCGGGCGGACGTGACCGTGGCGGACGTGCTGCTGGTCATCGCCACGGCGGCGCCCTCACTGCCGGACGCCGCCCAGCAGGCCGCGGCCTCGGCCCGGCTGCTGGACATCCTTCTGGAGGGGCTGCGGTCCCGGCCGGCGTGAAACCCGTCCCGGGGGCTCGCAGGGGCGCCCGGTGGGGGCACGGCGGTTCGTGACGCCACATCCCGTACGGGGAGAGCCGGTTGGGCTTGCCCCGTACGGGTGAACGCCAGTACATGCGATCCGGGAAGACCCCACGGACGAGTGGTTCCTCGTACAGCCCGGTCCTGAACAAAAGCCAATATGGCACTCTGACCCGGTGTTTCGGGACTGGGTGCGCAGGCGGCGGGGGCTTTCCGCGATGAGCGTTGACGGGCGGGACGAGTCACCCGGCGAGGGTGACGCGGAGACCGGCGGACAGACGTCGCCGCAGGTGCCGAGCCAGGGCAGTTCTTCCAGGGGTGCTGCATCCGGGGGTGCTCCAGTGGGCGCTCCGGGCGGTGCCGCGGCCCCGGCGGGCGGCGACGACACGGGCGTCGGGGACGTCCCGGGTGTCCCGGGTGTCCCGGGTGTCCCGGGTGTCAGCGTGCCCTCGCAGCGTGAACGGCTGGGCCGGTACGACGCCTACGACACCCACGACAGCGTCCTGCCACCCCCGCGTGAGCGGGACGAGCTGCCGCCCTCCGACGCCGATCTGATCGGGCGGATGCGCGGCGGCGACGACACGGCGTACGAGGAGCTGTACCGGCGCCACGCGGACGCCGTACGCCGGTACGCGCGCACCTGCTGCCGGGACGCGCACACCGCCGACGACCTCACCGCCGAGGTGTTCGCCCGCATGCTCCAGGCCGTGCGCGGCGGCTCCGGCCCCACGCACGCCGTACGCGCGTACCTGCTCACGACCGTCCGGCGCGTGGCCGCGACCTGGACGAAGTCGGCGAAGCGGGAGCACCTGGTCGACGACTTCGCGGTCTTCGCCCAGCAGGCCGCGCGCAGCTCCGAGGTGTCCGACGACGACACTCTGGACCTCGGCGCGGACGTACGCGCGATGCACGAGGCCGAGCAGTCGATGGCCATGCAGGCGTTCCGGTCGCTGCCGGAGCGGTGGCAGGCCGTGCTGTGGCACACCGAGGTCGAGGACGAGTCGCCGAGCGAGGTCGCCACGCTCTTCGGGCTCGACGCCAACGGCACGCGCGTACTCGCCAGCCGCGCCCGCGAGGGCCTCAAGCAGGCGTACCTCCAGGCCCACGTCAGCACCACGCTCGTCACCGACGAGGAGTGCGCGCGGTACGCCGACCGGCTCGGCGCGTACGCCCGCGGCGGCCTGCGTACGCGCGCCGAGCGGGGGTTGCGCAAGCACCTGGAGGAGTGCGCCAAGTGCCGACTGGCCGCCGGGCAGATCAAGGAGGTCGCGAGCGGCATTCCCGCTGTCGTACCGGTCGCGGTCATCGGGTGGTTCGGCGCCGCCGGGTACGCGAAGGCGGCCGCGCTCGTCGCCGGTGGCACGGGCGTGGGCGCGGCCGGTGCCGCGGGTGCCGCCTCCGCGGCGAGCGGCTCCGGCGGGGCGGGCTCCGGTGGCGGGGCGGCGGCCTCGGAGGGGCTGGGCGCGCCGGTGAAGGCCGGTATCGCGGCGGGTGTCGTCGCGGTGGCCGCGGCGGTGGTGGCGCTCGCGCTGGTGGGCGACGACCAGAGGCCGAAGGAGCCGGTGGCCAAGCCGCCCGCCTCGCAGCCGGAGGCGCCCACGCCGACGGCCACGCGGTCGCCGTCGCCGCTTCCGGAGGAGCCCGAACCGCTGGTGGCCCCGGTGGTGGCCCCGGTGCCGACGTCGAGCCCGACGCCACGCCGACTCCCACACCCACTCCCGCTCCTACCCCACCCACCAGGCCTTCTCCGGTGCCCACGTCGCCTTCCCCGAGCCCGTCGCCGACGACGCCGGCTCCACCTCCCCCACCCGCTCCTCCGGCGCCTCCGGCGGGCTTCCCGTGGAACGAGCTGGAGTACGGCGCCACCGGCGACGGCACCAAGCCCGAGAGGCGGCTCGCCGAGAGCAGCTGGGTCTGGCAGCGGTACGGGCTGTCGATCGCGGACCGGACGTACACGAAGGGTGTGACCGTCCACGGGCAGTCCTCCGTCACCATCGACCTCAACCGCGAGTGCACCGCGTACGACGCCCTCGTCGGCGTCGACGACATGACGCACGGCCTGGGCAAGGTCTACTTCTCCGTGTACGCCGACAGGGTCCTGCTGTGGAAGTCCGGGATGATCAAGGGTGGGGACCCGGCGGTGCCCGTCCATGTGGACCTCGGCGGGCGCGAGACCGTACGGCTGGTCGTGGAACCGCACAGCCACTTCGACACGTTGGCGCTGGCGGACTGGGCGGAGTCGTCGTTCATGTGTGAGTGACGTCCCAGGCATGTGTGAGTGGCGTGCGGGCGTGTGCGAGTGGCGTGCGGGTGGGCCTGTGGTCGGTCAGACGGGCGGGTGGGCTTTCAGTGCCTCGGCCAGGTCGTCCAGGGCGTCCGACGGGGTGAAGGCCGTGCCTGCGGTGCACTCGGTCGCGCAGCGGTCGGGGCCCAGGGCAGAGAGGGCGGCGGCCTCGACGCGCTCGGCCTCGTGGCGTTCCGGGACGAGGCGCGCGTACTCGCCGCGCCAACGGGTGGCGGCGGCGAGCAGGCGGACCGCGCGCGGGTGGTCGCCGAGCCGGGCCAGAACGGCGCCCGCCGCGTCGGCCACGGCCGCCGTGACCGCCTCGGCGCACCGGCTCTCCACCGCGGCGCGCAGGGTGTCGGCCAGCTTCGGCAGAGCGTGCTCCGGGCCCGACTCGGCGGCCGTGACCAGGCCGTCGACCAGTCCCAGATAGGCGTTGAACTGCGGTGGCGGTGTCCCCCGGCGGATCTCCCGGCGCGCCGCGTCCCACCACTCACGCGCGCGAGTGGTCTCCCCGTCCTCCAATGCCATGCTGGCGCGCAGGAGATGGACGAACGCGCGGGAGTCCGGCACCCCGAGACGGTCGGCCGTGGCGGTCGCCTCGTCCAGCGCGGCCAGGGCCGCGGGGCGGTCGCCCGCGCGGTAGGCGATCTCGCCGAGGCGGGCGATGAGGAACGGTGCCTCGGCGTGGGCGCCCACCTCGTGGGCCAGGCGCAGCGCCTCCTCGTACTCCCCCTTCGCCTCCGTCAACCGGCCGCGGGCCATCGCCGCCTCGCCCGCCGCGCTGCACACCTGGGCCCGCATCCAGCGGTCGCCCACACGGCGGCTGAGGGTGCGCAGTTCGGCGAGGTCCTCGTCCACGCCGTGCAGGTTGCCGGGGGAGTCGACGACCATGTGCGTACGGAACATCAGGATGACGCCGAGTTCCCAGTCACCGCCGTACTCGCGGCAGTTGACGACCGCGGCGTCCATCAGGGCGTGGATGTCGGTTGCCGCGCCGTCCAGCATGTACGAGGTCAGCGGCCAGACCAGGCCCGGGAAGCGGGCGGCGTCCGGGCCTGTGCGGCCGAACTCCGCGCGGAGCCTTGCCACGTACTCCCGTGCCCGGGGGTCCTCGGGCGGGCCCATCTGGCCCGAGTCCGCCACGAGGAAGAGGTGCAGCAGGCGGAGGTTCATGCGGGGGCGGTGGCGGGGGTGGCTCTTGGGGGTGGGGTCGGCGAGGAACGCGGTGATGAGGTCGGGGGGTCGGCCCGCCTCGGCTTCGCCTTCGGCGGGGGTGTGTTTCCCACCCGCACCACGCGTGCGGCTTTCGTGGTCGGGTGCGGGTGGCCCCTGTGAGGGGTACTCGACGTTGGCGGGTGCGGGTGCGGGATCTGTAGCGAACTCGCCGTGGGCCAGTGCGGGTGGCTGCTGCGGTGGCCGTTCGCCGGTGGAGGGTACGGGAGCGGGAACCGGCGCACCGGAGGCGGGTACGGGTGGCTTCTGCGAGGGACGCTCACCGGAAGCGAGCGCGAGCTGAGCCGGCTCACGGGAGGCGGGTACGGGTGGCTTCTGCGGAAGTCGTTCACCGCTGGAGGTCGCGGGAGCGGGAGCCGACTCACCGGGGGCGGGCACGGGTGGCTCCTGCGAGGGACGCTCACCAGAAGCAGGCGCGAGAGAGGGATCGGGAACGGACGCCCCGGAGGCGAGTACAGGTGACTCCTGCCAGGGACGCTCACCAGAAGCAGGCGCGAGAGGCGGCTCGGGAGCCGGCTCGCCGGAGGCGGATGAGGGTCGCTTCTGTGGAGGTCGTTCGCCGGCGGTGGGGGTGGCGTCCGAGGTTGTGGTCAGGTGGAGGACTCGGGTGGTCCACTGGGCGCCCTCGTGGCGGAAGTTGCGGAGCCACCAGAACCAGCCCATGGCGAGGGTGAGGTGGGTGGCGGTGTCCTCGTCGGCAGAGGTGATGGTGCGGTGGAGGGCGATGCGGATGTTGTCGAGGTCGGTCTCCAGGCGCTGGATCCAGGGGAGTTGGTCGGCGGAGCGGAGGCGGGGCTCGGCCTCCTCGACGAGGGCGCGGACCCAGGCGTGGTGGCGGTGTTCGGCGGCGGTGCGAAGGTCGGGGAGTTCGGCGGCGCGCTGGGTGGCGTACTCGTGGATCGTTTCCAGGAGGCGGTAGCGCATGCCAGCCAGGCCTCGTTCGCACGGAGTCGCCACGACCAGGGACTTGTCGACAAGGGCCCCGAGGAGGTCGGCCACGGGGCCGGTACAGACCGCCTCCGCGGCCTCCAGGTCCCAGCCGCCCGCGAAGACCGAGACCTCGCGAAGGACCGTGCGTTCGGGGTCGTCCAGCAGGTCCCAGGACCAGTCGACCACGGCCCTCAGGGTCTGCTGGCGGGGCAGGACCGTACGGCTGCCGCTGGTGAGCAGGCGGAAGCGGTCGTCCAGGCGGTCGGCGATCTGGCGGGGGGTCAGGAGCCGTAGGCGGGCGGCGGCCAGTTCGATGGCGAGGGGCAGGCCGTCGAGGCGTCGGCAGATCTCGTCGACGGCCTCGGTGTCGCGGAGGACCGTGTCCGCGTCGGGGCGTACGGCGGTCGCGCGCTCCCTGAAGAGGCGGTGCGCCGGGTCGGGGAGGAGGGGTTCGACCGGGCGCACGGACTCGCCGGGGACGCCCAGGGGTTCACGGCTGGTGGCGAGGATCGTGAGTCCTGGGCAGTGGGTGAGGAGGGTCTCGGCGAGTTCGGCCGCGGCGTCGATGACATGTTCGCAGTTGTCAAGGATCAGGAGCTGGCTGCGCGGTGCGCAGTGCTCGATGAGCAGGGCGACCGGGTCGTCCTGCGGCATCACCATCTCGTTGGTGATCAGCGCGGTCTCCCGCAGACCGAGCGCACTGACCACCGCGCCCACCACCGCCTCCGGCCGGTCGAGCGGGGCGAGCTCGGCCAGCCACGCCTGCGGATGCCCGGCGGCGGCTTCCTCGGCGAGGCGGGTCTTCCCGGAGCCGCCCGGTCCGGTGAGCGTGACGAGGCGGGCCCTGTGCAGATCGGAACGGATGGCGTCGAGTTCGAGTTCCCGGCCGACGAAAGATGTCAGACGGGGGCGGATGTTGCCGCTCCGCTCGGGGGTGGAGGGCTCGGGGGTGGAGGGCTCGGGGATCGGGGGTTCCGGGATGGACGGGTGAGGGGGTTCGCTCGGGTGCTGGTGCAGCAGCTTCGTGTGCAGCTCGCGCAGTTCCGGGCCCGGGTCGGTGCCGAGGTCGTCCAGCAGGGACCGGCGTACGGACTCGTAGGCCGCCAGGGCGTCCGCGGCGCGGCCCGTGTCGCGCAGGGCGCGGATGAGGAGGGCGTGCAGGGGCTCGTCGTACGGGTGGGTCTCGGTCAGTTCCCTGAGCTCCGGTACGACGTCGGGGGCGCGGCCGAGTCTCAGGTCCGCCTCGATGCGGGTGCGGGTCGCTTCCGCGCGCAGGGTCTCCGGGCGGGTTGCGGCAGTGCGGTCGGGGAGGTCGGCCAGGGCGGGGCCACGCCAGAGGGCGAGGGCCGTGCGGAGGGCGGTGGCGGCGGTCGTGGGGTCCTGGTGGGCCAGGGATGCCTTGGCCTCTCGTACGAGGCGCTCGAAGGTGAACAGGTCCACGTCTTCCGGGGCGGCGGCGAGGCGGTAGCCGCCGGGGGCCGAAGTGATCGTGTTCCTGCCGATGGCTCGGCGGAGGCGGCCGATGAGGGCCTGGAGGGCGGCGGGGGCGTCGGCGGGTGGATTGTCCGCCCATACCTCGTCGATCAGGGTCTCCGGGGCGACCGTGCGGTCGGCTCTGAGTGCCAGGGCGGTGAGCAGCGCGCGGACGCGGGGGCCGCCGACGGGCACAAGGGTCCCCTGACCGTCCTTGGCCTGGGTGACGCCCAGGATTTCGTACCGCACGGGGTCATTGTCGTCGGTGGGGGTGGGGGTGGGGGTGGGCACGGGGTTTCGGGGTGAGTCGGCGGATGGTGGGGGCGTGAGGAGGGACGGTGACGGCAGCGGCTCCGCCGCGGGCCCTCACCCCTCAGCCAGCGCCGCCAGTGCCCGACGCCCCACCTCCCGCCCGATCGGCAGCGAAGCCGTGGCCGCGGGCGACGGCGCGTTGAGCACATGCACCGTGCGCGCCCCCTCCCGGATCAGAAAGTCGTCCACCAGCGTCCCGTCCCGCAACACGGCCTGCGCCCGCACCCCCGCCGCCGCGGGCACGAGATCCCCCTCGCCCACCGCCGGCAGCAACCGCCGCACCGCCTCCGCGAACGCCCCCTTGGACACCGACCGCCGCAGCTCCCCCGCCCCGTACCGCCAGTGCCGCCGGGCTATCTGCCAGGCCCCGGGCCAGGCGAGCGTCGCGCCCAGCTCCCGAGGCCGTACGGTCCCCCATCCGTACCCCTCCCGCGCCAGCGCGGGCACGGCGTTGGGCCCGATGTGCACGCTCCCGTCGATCCCGCGCGTGAGGTGCACCCCGAGGAACGGAAACGCCGGATCCGGCACCGGATACACCAGCCTGTGCACCAGCTCGGGCCGCGCCAGCGTGTAGTACTCCCCGCGGAAGGGCACGATCCGCATCCCGGGCTCGTCCCCGGTCAGCCGGGCGACCTCGTCACAGTGCAGCCCGGCGCAGTTGACCAGCACGCGCGCGCGTACGACGTCTCCGTCCCCCGTCCGGACGGCGACCCCGAGCTCGGGGCGCCGGTCGATCCGCAGGACCTCCGCCCCGTAGCGGATCTCGGCCCCCGACGCCTCGGCGAGCTGCCGTGCGACGCCCACGAAGTCGCAGATTCCGGTGGTCCCCACGTGTATGGCCGCGAGCCCCCGGACCTCGGGCTCGTACTCGGCGATCTGGGCGGGCCCCAGCTCCCGTACCGGTATCCCGTTCTCCCGCCCGCGCTGTACCAGTGCGTGCAGCCGGGGCAGTTCGGCGCGCTCGGTGGCGACGATCAGCTTGCCGGTGACGGCGTGCGGGATGCCGTACTCGGCGCAGAACTTGACCATCTCGGCGGCGCCCTTCACCGCGTACCGGGCCTTGAGCGAGCCCGGGCGGTAGTAGATCCCGCTGTGGATGACCCCGCTGTTGCGCCCCGTCTGGTGGCGGGCCGGGCCCCGCTCCTTCTCCAGCACCATCACACGCGTGCCCGGCGCGGAACGCGTGATCGCATACGCCGTCGACAGGCCGACGATTCCGCCGCCGATCACCAGCACATCACAGTCGTACGCGATGCCGTACGCACTCCGCCGCCGCACGCGCTCCACCTCCCGGCTTCGATAGTGCACTGCGCCACTGACAATGCGCTCAAACCCGAAGCCCTGGAACGTCTGGCGGCCGCCACTCCTGCCGCCCGCCGAAGGTTCTCGCCCCCGCCGCCCCTACCCGTCCCATCCTCCAGGGGCTCCGCCCCTTCGACCCCGCTTGCCCGGTAGGGGGTGGGTGGTGGGGGTTGTCGGGGGCTGCGGGTTGTGTGTGGCTGGTCGCGCCCACGCGGCGGAGCCGCATATCGATACAGCCCCGCGCCCCTTGATGGGCGCGGCCCCACCCCGCACTCCCAGCAGAGGTCGAAGGGGTGGAGCCCCTGGGAATGGCCCCCTACGCCGGAGTCATCAGCAGCGGCCGTGCTCGCTCCCGCAGCTCCACCACGCGTGGCTCGTCCCCGTACGGCTCCAGCCGGTGGAGAAGATCCTTCACGTACTCGGTGGTACGGGCGGACGAAATGCGCCCGGCGACCTCCACCGCCCGTACGCCCTGCTCGCACGCGGCATCGAGATTGCCCGACTCGAGCTCGGCGACCGCCGAAACGACGAGCCGCAGCCCGTGCGAGCGTACGAATTCCTCCGTCGGCCGCGACAGCGCCTGCTCCGTGAAGCGGCGCACCTGACGCGGAGCCTTCAGATCCCGGTAGCACTCCGCCGCGTCCGCCGCGAAACGGTCGTACCCGTAGAAGCCGAGCCAGGACGGATCGTGGTCGCCGTCACGGGCCCGCTCCAGCCAGCCCTCGGCCGACTTCAGGGACGCCCCGGCCGCCTGGGCGTCACCCGCGCGCGCGTGGGCACGCGCTTCGACGAGCCGGAAGAAGCTCATGGTGCGGGCGGTGGCGAGCCCCCGGTTGCGTTCCAGGGCGGCCTGCGCGAGATCGACCCCCTCGTCACCGAAGCCGCGGTACGTCGCCTGCAACGACATGGAGGCGAGGACGTAGCCCCCCAGGGGTACGTCCGCCGCCGCGCGCGCGAGCCGTAAGGCCTGGATGTAGTACCGCTGCGCGGCCTCCTGTTGACCCGTGTCAAAAGCCATCCAGCCGGCGAGGCGGGTGAGTTCGGCGGAGGCTCCGAAGAGGGCTCTGCCGACCTCGTCCGAGTACGCGCCGAGCAGCAGCGGCGCCGCCTCGACCCGCAGACACTCGGGCACCATCGACGAACGCCAGTCGCCGCCCCCGTACTTGGAGTCCCAGCGCCTGGCGTCCTCAGCGGCCTCACGGAGCTTCTGCACATCGCTGTGGCCGACTTTCAGTGGTGCCCCGGAGCCCTCTGAGGGGTTCGCGTCGCGTGCCACCGAACTGTCGGCCGGGGTTATCAGCCACCGTGAGGCGGGCGTTGCGTACGCGCTTACTGCGAACGATCCGGCCAGCGACTGCCAGATGCCGCCGGAACCGGCCCGGCGGCCGGCGAGGTCGAGCCGGTACAGCTCCGTCGCCGACTTCACCGCCTGTCCGACGTCCCGGGGGAAGGCGAGGCCCACTTCGGGCGCGGGATCCGCGTCCGCCAGGCCGATCTCGTGGAGCGGCACCGGGCGGCCGAGTTTCTGGCCGATGGCGGCGGCGATGAGATGCGGCGCGGCGCCCTGCGGCACCATGCCCTTCGACACCCAGCGCGCCACCGACGTCTTGTCGTAGCGAAGAGTCAACCCGCGTTGGGCGCCAAGGTCGTTGACGCGTCGCGCGAGCCCTGCGTTGCTGATTCCCGCGAGGGCGAGAACGGCGCCGAGCTTTTCGTTCGGCCCGCGTTGCTCCCTGGACATGCGCCACCCCTCGAACAGACGGCTGCCGCGGCGGCATAGGCACGCGGCATTCGTAAACCCAGCGTAGTTCGCCGCATCCCAAGCGTTAAGGGGCGAAAATCCGGATGGCGGGATTGTGGTCCGTACCTCAGTACGGAGTGTTGCGGCGTGCTCCCGCTGTGTGGCTGTGCGCCCGTCCGTGCGCTCTTCTCCGGCCACGGGTGGAGCGCTTCGATGGGCCTGCGTGGGTCGGCCCGCTGTACTGGATCCAGCGGGCTGGGGGACACCGCCGCCTACATCCCCGCGGGCGGCGGAACGGTCCGGGAGGCGAACTCCGCCTCCCGGACTGCGCGTTGACTGTGCGTTGCGCAGAGCCTGTACGGAGCGTGTGCGAGCCGTGCCCTCCTCGACCGAATTGGCCGAAAATCGATGGTGCCCCTAGCGAGCGATTACCCCTCCGACCACGTCTCTTGACGGCGCGTAGGGCGTTTTTGGGGAGCGTATCGGGGGCGCATTCGCGTCGAAGATTCGAGTCGAAGATTCGATCAGCCCGCTTCGCGGCGGCTTGGCGATCACTGTTCCCCGTATGGTCGTTCGGGGGCGCGCGAGTCTTCGCAGTAGCGCATTCGGGGAGCTCCGGGGGCGGGTTCGAGGGCGTACGGCGGGTTCCTCGGGGACCCGTACGGCGGCTCCTCGGGGGTGCGTGAGGGGGCTCCTCCGGGACCGGCTGACGACTCCTTTGAGAGCGCACGACAACCCGCAGGGACGTACAACGAACCCCGCAGGGACGTACCCCACGGACCCCACGGACCCCTCAGGGACGTACCCACCAACCCCTCGGGGACGTCATGACAAGTCCCTCAGACGTACCTCGGGGCGCATTCGGGGAGCACTCCGGGGGCATTCCGGGGTGCACAAGCCTTCGCACAGCCCCCGCCGCGCGCTTCCTTCATGGCAGCATGGTGACCGGTTCGTTCGGTGCACTGGTTGTCCACAGCCTGTGGAGGCGTCGATGCGGTGGTTGGTGGGATGGAGCAGTACCGCCGCTGCGGCGCCCGAGACCGGCTCTGCCGGAGCCACCGGGAACGACGGCGAGGCCGTGCATCCGGTGGGTTCCCAACTCGTGTGGGGCGACCCGGACCCCCTGTGGGTGGTCGGCGACTGGCGCCCCGACGAGGTGCGCGTCGTGAAGGCCGACGCCCGGACGCGGATCGCGGTCCTCGGCACCTGCGGGGCGAGCGACGAGGAACTCAGGGTCGGCCTCTTCGCCGCGCGCGGCGGGGCACTTCGCCATCTGACCGCGTGGTCCGGCAGTTACACGGCCGTCGTCCAGGTCGGCCGCCGCCTCACGGTCTGCGGCGATCTGGCGGGCGCACGCCCGGTGTTCTACACCCCCTGGGCGGGCGGTACGGCATTCTCGACGGCCGCACTCCCCCTCGCCGACCTCATCGAGGCCAACCTCGACTTCGGGCACCTGGCGGCCCTCCTCGCGGCTCCCGACGTACCGGCCGCCCTGCACGACTCGACCCCTTACGACGGCGTACGGCGCATTCCGCCGGGGCACGCGCTGATCCTGCGCACCGGGGCGCGCGAGATCGCCGGGTACGAGCCTGTCGCCTCCCTAGCCGTCGCGGCCCCGCCCGCCGACCCCACGAGCGCGGTGGATGCCGTACGGGATGCCCTGGTCGAGGCCGTACGCGCGCGTCTGTCGGCTCCCCGGCACGTACCCGGGGCCGACATCGACCCCGGCCCGGTCCCCGGGATGGGCCCGGCGGAGCGGCGGGCGGCCCGCGGGATGCCGGTCCCGGGCATCGGCGCCGACCTCTCCGGAGGGCCCGCCTCCGGGACCCTGGCCCTGCTGGCGGCGGGTCTGCCGGGGGCACCTGGGACAGTGCTGGGCCACGGCACGGGCGCGGGAGAGCGGCTGCTCGCGGTCACCTTCAACGACCTGGCGGTCGGCGGCCGGGAGGCGGAACTGGAGCGCGCCGGCACCCTGGCGGCCAACCCGCGCCTGCACCACGTAGTGGTGGCCGGCGACGAGGAGACGCTCCCGTACGCCGACCTGGAGGGCCCGCTCACGGACGAGCCGGGTCCGTCCCTCGTGACGGCGGCGCGCCACCGCGCGCGCCTCGCCTCCGGCAGCGCGGACCACTTCACGGGCTACGGCGCCCGCCAGGTCATCGACGCCCACCCGGCCCGCCTCGCCGACCTCCTGATGGACCGCAAGCGGCGCCATCTGGTCCGCCCGGTCGCGGCGCTCGCCAAGGCGGACGGCTCTGTCATGGTCCCCGCGCGCGTGTACGGCGCGGCCCGCAAGCTGGCCCGTACCCCGTACCGCACCGGCGTCGACACCCTCGCCGACCGCCTCATGCAGCGCCGCTTCGAGGAGCCGGGCGGGGCGGTGGGGGCTTCGCTGGCGGCCCTGACATGGGCGCGTCCCGGCCCGGCGGCACGCTGGCTGACCGGTGAGGCCCTTGCTGAAGTATCGGTTCGCCTCCAGTCCGCCACCGGCCGCCCGAGCGTCGGCCCGGGCCAGCGCCCCGGCGACTTCCGCGCGCGTGCGGCGCTGGCCCGCCACGCGGCCGACCTCCGCGTCCTGGAACAGGCCGCCGAGATCCGCTTCCAGCGCCTGCACGCGCCCTTCCTCGACAACCAGGTCGTCCGCGCCTGCCGCACCCTCCCGGAGGCACTGCGCGTCCAGCCGGGCGCCCGCGCGGCCATACTCCGTACGGTGCTGGAGGGCGCGGGCGTGGCCGACCTCCCGCCCGGCTGGGGCGCCCCCTCCCACGCCTCCTCGGCGGCCGCGGCCCGCACGGGGCTCCGGGTGGCGGCGGACTCCCTGGTGACGCTCTTCGACACGCCGCTGCTTGCCGAGGCCGGCCTGGTCGAGGCCAGGGTCGTTCGCAAGGCCCTCCGGTCGGCGGCGGACGGCGAACCCCTGCCACTGGACGGCCTCGCGGACTTGGTCTCCCTCGAACTGTGGCTACGGCGCCTGCTGGCCCGCCGGGGAACCTGCTGGACGGGGACGCCCGCGCGACAGCGGGCGGTACCGGCGGGGATCGCGCCGCAGGGGAAGGCACTGGGGGCGGGGGCGACGGCTCGGCGGGTGTAGGGGGTTCGCATGTCCCGACGCCGACCGTGCGGCCACCGACCCGGACCCCGGCTCTCGGCTCTCGGCCTTCGGCTCTCAGCCCCCGGCCCCCGGCTCTCGGCTCTCGGCTCTCGGCCCCCGTAAAATCGTTCGCACTGTGACTGAGTCCCATTACACCGCCGCCCCCCACCACCACCCCCGCGCCAAAGGCGAACCCCGTTTCCCCGACGGGCCGCAGGCCGATCCGGCCGGGTCGCACTTCGAGCGGCGGATCCGGAGTTTTCAGCCTCGGCGGAGTCGGGTGACGGCGGGGCAGGCGGACGCGTTGCAGAGGCTGTGGCCGAAGTGGGGGCTGGACATCGACGGGCGGCGGACCCTCGATCTCGCCGAGCTGTTCGGGAACGCCAACCCCGTCGTCCTCGAAATCGGCTTCGGCATGGGCGAAGCGACCGCGCAGATGGCCGCCGAGGCCCCGGACACGAACATCCTCGCCGTCGACGTGCACACCCCTGGCCAGGGCAACCTGCTCAATCTCGCGGAGCGGAACGGACTGTCCAACATCCGGGTGGCCAACGGGGACGCGATCATCCTGCTGCGCGAGATGCTCGTACCGGACTCTCTCGACGGTCTGCGCGTCTACTTCCCCGACCCCTGGCCCAAGAAGCGGCACCACAAGCGGCGGCTGATCCAACCGGAATTCCTGACGCTGGCCGCGTCCCGGCTCCGGCCGGGGGCGATCGTGCACTGTGCGACCGACTGGGAGCCGTACGCCGAGCAGATGCTCGACGTGCTGACCGCGCATCCGGAATTCGAGAACACCCAGCCGGAGGGCGGGTTCGCGCCACGTCCGGCGTTCCGGCCGCTGACCCGTTTCGAGGGACAGGGACTGGACAAGGGTCATGTGGTGAACGACCTGCTCTTCCGGTGCGTACAGCACGACGGACAGAGCCAGGTACAGAACCGCGCACAGAACCAGGACTAGCACCCCACAGGCACCACAGAAGCCACAGTCAGCACAGAAGCACAGAAGCAGCACAGTCAGCAGAGACAGCACCGCACAACGCCCGACAACTCCCCGCCCCCGCCCCGCGAGGCATCCCCCGGCTCCGGCCAGGCCGGGCCTACGCGGCACCGTCGCGGGCAGCGCCCATCCCTCGTTAGGGTCGATGCCGTGGCCACCTTTCCTCCCTACCCGACGCACCCCAGCGGCCCCGGCGGTCAAGCCGCTTCTGTCGGCGGTGTGCGGCGGCCCGCGCACTGGTGGCAGAAGAAGTGGCTGCGGTACGGAGCCCTGATCACCCTGCTCGCGCTCTCCGGGCTGGTCATCCTCGCCCTCGTACGCGAACAGACCGGCACGGAAGGGTTCCTGGTCGGGCTCGGGCTCGCCGTACTGCCCGTACCCCTGCTGATAGCCGCGTTCCGCTGGCTGGACCGGGTGGAGCCCGGGCCCTGGCGGAACCTGCTCTTCTCCTTCGCCTGGGGCGCCTGCGCGGCGGCGCTCATAGCCATCGTCGCCAACAGCTTCGCGACCAGATGGATAGCGACGGCCACCGCCGACCCGTCCGGCGCCGACACCCTCGGGGCCACGGTCATCGCCCCCGTCGTCGAGGAGACCGCCAAGGCCGCGGCGATCTTATTGATCTTCCTCTTCCGCAGACGGGACTTCACCGGGATCGTCGACGGGGTCGTCATAGCCGGTGTCACCGCCACCGGCTTCGCCTTCACCGAGAACATCCTCTACCTCGGCACTGCCTTCGGCACCGACCAGCTCAGCGGCGACAGCGGGTTCGCGTCCGTCACTGCCGCCACCTTCTTCGTCCGCGTGATCATGTCGCCGTTCGCGCACCCGCTGTTCACCGTGCTCACCGGCATCGGCTTCGGGATCGCCGCCCTCTCCGCGGACCGCCATCACCTACGGCGCGCCCTGCTCCCCCTCTCCGGCCTGCTTCTCGCCATGGGCATGCACGCCCTCTGGAACGGGTCCTCGACCGTCGGGGAGTTCGGCTTCCTGGCCGTCTACGCCGTCTTCATGGTCCCCGCCTTCGGGCTGCTGACCTGGCTGGTCATCTGGACCCGGCAACGGGAACTGCGCACCGTACGCGAGGAGTTGCCCGCGTACGCCGCCGCCGGCTGGCTCACCCCGCCCGAGCCGTACGTCCTCGGCTCCATGCGGGCCCGGCGCCTCGCCCGGGAGTACGCCCGGCACCACTTCGGCCGCGCCGCGGCCCGCTCGGTCGCGGACTACGAGGCGTACGCGACCTCCCTGGCCTTCCTGCGGCACCGGGGCCGCCAGGGCCGCGCGGGCGTCGATTTCGTCGTACGGGAACGGGAGTTGCTCTTCGAGCTGTGGCGCCGCCGCGAGCTCGCCCGCCCCGCCCTGGCACACGCGGCCCGGTGCACGGCACCGACGCCGGTACCTGTGCCGATACCGCCACCGGTGCAGTGGCCCGGACACGGGCAGGGACACGGACAGGAAAACGGATACGGATACGGATACGGGCAGGGGTACGCGCCGACGGCGCCCTATCCCGCGTACACGGCGTACAACCCACACAACCCGTACAGGTCCTGACGGAACCTACGCCGAAGCCTCCGTCAGCCTCCCGGCCTCCTCCTCCGTCAGGGTCACGTCCGCCACCGCCAGCAGCGCCGGAAGCTGCTCCACCGTGCGCGCCGAGGCGATGGGGGCGGCGACCGTCGGCCGGCCGGCGATCCAGGCGAGGGCGACGGTGGCGGGCTCGACACCGCGGTCCCCGGCGATGTCGTCCAGGGCGGCCAGGACGCGTACGCCCCGGTCGGTCTCCAGGTGGGCGCCCGCGCCCACCGCACGCGGGCTCTCGACCGTCGTACCCGGCCGGTACTTGCCCGTGAGGAAGCCGCTGGCCAGGGCGAAGTACGGGACGGCGGACAGGCCGGAGGCGGCGACCACGTCCTGCAGGGCACCCTCGTACGTGGTGCGCGAGACCAGGTTGTAGTGGGGCTGCAGGGCCACGTAGCGTGCCAGACCCTCGCGGTCGGAGAACTCCAGGGAGGCCGTCAGGCGCTCCGGGGTGATGTTGGAGGCGGCGATCGCGCGGACCTTGCCGGCCTTCACCAGTTCGTCGAGGGCGGTGATGATCTCCTCGACCGGCACCTCGGGCTTGTCGAAGTGGGTGTAGTACAGGTCGATGTAATCGGTGCCGAGGCGGCGCAGGGAGGCGTCGGCGGCGGCCTTGATGTTGGCGGCGGACAGTCCCTGGTACTCGGGGTGCTGGCTGACCTTGGTGGCGATCACGACGTCATCGCGATTGCCGCGGGCCCGCACCCACTTGCCGATGACCGTCTCGGACTCCCCGCCCGAGTTGCCCTCGGCCCACGCCGAGTAATAGTCGGCCGAGTCGACGAAGTTGCCGCCCACCGCCGCGTACGCGTCCAGCACGGCGAAGGACTGTGCCTCGTCGGCGGTCCAGCCGAAGACGTTGCCGCCGAGGGAGAGCGGGAAGACCTCAAGGTCGGACGAGCCCAGCTTGCGCAGAGAAGTCATGGTCATGCTCTACGTCAACTGCCGGGCCGGGCAAGCGCATTCCGCACGACCGGCCCCAACAGCCTCGGGTTCCCCAAGATCCCGTAAAACCGGGAGCCTGGACTCACGACTCACGCCTTACGGGTTCAGC
The DNA here is from genome assembly GCF_053591955.1 of Streptomyces sp. NPDC002845. Classification (NCBI taxonomy): domain Bacteria; kingdom Bacillati; phylum Actinomycetota; class Actinomycetes; order Kitasatosporales; family Streptomycetaceae; genus Streptomyces; species Streptomyces sp. NPDC002845. Next base: position 23,719 of record NZ_JBSFUU010000017.1, read on the forward strand.
CCCTTGCTCTGCAGCCACGCCATCGGGTCGATCCCGGAGCTGCTGCCGGCGGTGTGGACCTCCAGGTGGAGGTGAGCGCCGGTGACGTTGCCGGTGGCGCCGACGCGGCCGATGATGTCGCCCGTGGCGACCTGCTGGCCGACGCTGACGTTGATGGAGGACTGGTGGGCGTACCAGATCTCCGTGCCGTCCTCCAGGGTGAGCACCGTCTTGTAGCCGTACGACCCGTCCCAGCCGGCCGACGTGATCGTGCCGCTGTGCACGGCCTTGATCAGCGTGCCCGTGGGGGCGGCGAAGTCGAGGCCGGTGTGGTAGCCGGAGGACCACAGGGCGCCGGCCTGGCCGAAGTAGGAGGTGATGGTGTACGAGGAGGTCGGCAGCGTGTACTGCCTGGCGAGCTCGGCGAGACGCTCCTCCTCGGCCTTCTGCCGGGCCTCCTCCTCCGCCTGCCTCTTCTCCTCGGCGGCCTTGGCCTCGGCCTCCTTCTTCTCCTTGGCGGCGAGTTCGGCGGCCTTCTCCGCGGCCTTGGCCTCGGCGGCCTTGGCGGCGGCGGTGTCGACCTGGTCCTGCTGGGACTCGGCCTGCTGGATGATGCGGGCGCGCAGTGCCTCACCGGCGTTGGTCGTACCGGAATCGGTGTCGGCCGTGGTCAGGCCGGCGCTGGTGAGCGGAGCCTCGGAAGCCTGCGGCTCTTCCTCCTCCTCGTCCGATTCCTCGAACACCGAGCCCACGCTCGGCAGGTCGGGCAGCGAGATGGACACCGGCGGCTTGCCGGTCTGCGCGGTGGCCATGCCGCCCGCGCCGACCGCGGCTATGACGCCGACGCCCAGAACCGTGGAGCTGCGGGCGAGTCCTCCCCCGCGCTGCTTGCTTACGCGGTGCCGGCCGCGAACGGGACGAATGGACTCCTCGGTGGGATTCCACTCCTGCCAGGGACCCTCGTCCTTGCTGTCGTAGCCGCCGTAGGCGAAGGTGTCGCCGCTGTGCTGGCTCGGCACGGACGGAGCTTCTGGGGCAGGCCGGTTGGACGCCACGTAGGCGTACTCCTTTCCTTCCTTCTCGCCTACCGGGTTAGCTGACGGGTTCGGAGCAGGAAGGTCTCCTACGCGCGTAAACCTGCCGTACTTCCACGGCGGCTTCCGCCCGATTCACCCCAAGGTGGTGGTTCCCCGGTTCCCTTACGGGATTCGGCGCGTGCGCACGGAGCCGCCTCTTGTGACGGCTGGGACAACCGCGCTGCGTTATCGAACGTTAATAGACCCCGGGGCCGTATTCCAAGCTGTTCCGGATGATCGATCAGTCTTTTGCGCTGGACTTACGGGCCATGAGGGGCCTAAATCGGGCGAGTTGACCTCGGCTCATAAACCTCGGCTCATCTGACGTTGTGTCAGTTGTTATGCGGAGGGGGGTCGGTCGGGCACGCTTTGTGACAACGATCAGCCGCGCAGAAAGCCGCCCACGCCCACGCAAAGCCGAGGGCCGGAACTCGAATGAGTTCCGGCCCTCGGCCATCAGTAGCGGGGACAGGATTTGAACCTGCGACCTCTGGGTTATGAGCCCAGCGAGCTACCGAGCTGCTCCACCCCGCGGCGATGTCTCAAGTGTACGCCATCCGCGGACCGCCCAGCACCAGGGTTTACGGCGGTGACCTGTCACCCGGGGATCGGCGACCTGTCACGCAGGAATCGGTGACCTGTCACCCGGGCAACAGGTGGCGGTTCGGCTCCTTCGCCCGCTGCTCGTACTCGGGCAGGACGAGCACGTCGACCCCGGCGTCCGCGAGGAGTCCGCTGCCGTCGGCGGCGGTGACGAAGGTGTCGGGCTCGCGCCAGGCGGTGACGACGCGCCGTACGCCCGCGTCGAGGATCAGTCGGGCGCAGGGGGAGGCGGGGCGGGAGGCGCGGCGGGCGCAGGGCTCCAGGCTGCTGTAGACGGTGGCGGAGGCGAGGCTCGGGTCGGCGGGGTCGAGCTTGGCGAGGGCGGCCTCCTCAGCGTGGACGACCGGGTCGGTGCCCTCGCGGGAGTGACCGCGGGCCAGCTCCGTGCCGTCGGCCGCGACGATCACCGCGCCCACACTGAAGGCCGTCCGCGAGGGCGGGCACTGCGCCGCCAGCTCGCAGGCCAGCTTCAGCCAGTGCCGGTCGGCGGCGGAGGGCTCGCTTCTGGCCCCCGGGACCGTGGGGACGTACCGCATGAGGACGACGTCACCGACGGGCCGGGTCTCCAGGAGCCGCATCCGGCCGGTCGGGCCGCCGGGGTACGGCCCCGTCCCGAACATGCGGGGCGCGTCCGCCTCCCCCACGAACACCGGGGCGACGGCGAGCTGCAGCTCGTCGGCGAGCCCCTGCTGGAGCAACTGGGTGTGGACCCGGCCGCCGCCCTCGACCATGAGACGCCCGATGCCGCGTACGGTGCCGAGGTGGTCGAGGACCGCCCGCCAGTCCAGCTCGGGGCCGAGGGCCACGACGTCGGCGGTGTCGCCGAGCCCGCGCAGCCGTTCGGCGCCCTTGTCCGTCGTATAGACGACCTTCTCGCCGCCCGTGTGCCAGAACTGTGCCGTCGGGTCGAGGTCCCCGGACGCGCTGACCGTGACCTTGAGCGGGTACGCCGGGAGCCCGGCGGCGACCCGGGCGGCGCGGCGGTCGGACGAGTTGACCAGGAGCCGGGGGTTGTCGGTGCGCAGGGTGCCAGCGCCGATCAGGATCGCGTCGCTGGCCGCCCGTACCTCGTCGACCCGGTCGAAGTCGGCCGGGCCCGAGAGCAGCAGCCGGTCGGGGCCGGTGTCGTCCAGGAAGCCGTCGAGGGAGACGGCGGCGGACAACAGGACGTAGGGGTGGGGCATGGGGCTCGCTCCCGTGGTCGTGGTCGTGGTCATCGTGGTCGTGACCGGTCGGCCGGGGGCGTGTCACTCACCCGGTCTTGGTTCAAGTTTTAAACAATAACTACACTGTCCGTATGACGACCCGCTGGCTCACCCCTGAGGAACAACGCGCCTGGCGCGCGTACATCGCCGCGCAGCTGCTCCTGGAGGACGCCCTCGACCGGCAGCTCCAGCAGGAGGCCGGCATGCCGCACCTGTACTACTCCGTCCTGGCCGGCCTCTCCGAGGCCCCGGACCGCCGACTGCGGATGACCGATCTCGCCGAGAGACTGAAGATCACGCGCAGCCGGCTGACGTACGCCGTGACCCGGCTGGAGAAGGACGGGGCGGTACGGCGCGAGGGCTGCACCTCGGACAAACGCGGAAGCCTCGCGGTGCTGACGGACGAGGGCATGGCCCTTCTGGAGCGTACGGCACCGGGGCATGTCGAGACGGTCCGGAAGGCGGTCTTCGATCACCTCACCCCGGAGCAGGTGGGGCAGCTGGAGCGGATCTGCTCGGGGATCGCGCAGGCGCTCCAGGGTGACGATCCCAAGGCGACGGCCCCCGACGACCTGCCGTGGCGTCGCCGGTCGTGCTCTTCGGGATAGCGCGCACGTCCGTCCATCCGTCCGTCCGTCCATCCGTGCGCCTCTCCGGGGAATGGCTCGCTCTCTACAGGGGTTGCTCCACGGGTTACTCCAGGGGTTGATCCACGAGTTACTCCAGGGGTTGATCCAGGGGTTGCTTGAAATTTGAAGCAGAGTTAGAGTCCCTGTGGACGATGTGCTTCAGTTTTGAAACGTATCGCCGACCCCGCACCCCGTCTGGACCGGAGAACCGCATGCCCGACTACCCCGCCGCCACCCCGCGCGCCCGCGTCCGGGTACCGCTGCGCTTCAACGACGGCTACAGCGTCGACGCCGAACTGGTCACCTTCCATGGCCTGACCGACGGCCAGGAGCACGTGGCCGTCGTACTCGGCGAACCAGGTCGCACAGGCCACGTGCCCTTGGTCCGCCTGCATTCCGAGTGCCTGACCGGCGACGTCTTCGGCTCGGCCCGCTGCGACTGCGGCCCGCAGCTGCGCGAGGCGGTGGAGCAGATCGCCGACCACGGGGGCGTGCTCCTCTACCTCCGCCAGGAGGGCCGGGGCATCGGCCTCTACAACAAGCTCGACGCGTACGCCCTCCAGGACCAGGGCCTCGACACATACGAGGCGAACGCGGCCCTCGGCCTCCCCGAGGACGCCCGCGACTACACGGCCGCCGCCCAGATGCTCCAGGCCCTCGGCATCCCCACCCTCGACCTGCTCTCCAACAACCCCGACAAGGCCGGCCAACTCCGCGACCTGGGCATCGACGTCCGCCACCGGGTCCCCACCGGCGTCTTCACCACGGCCCACAACGTCCGCTACCTCCGCGCGAAGGTCCTCCAGACCCAGCACACGCTGCCGCTGACGGAACTGACTGAGCTGAGTGAGTTGGGTGAGCGGAGTGAACTGACCAGTGACCTGAATGAGCGGACTGAGCTGAATGAGCTGAATGAGCTGGCGGAGCTGACGGCGGGTTGAGGCCACGGGGGTACTCAAGGGCACGCCTACGCCCCGGACGAGCCCCGAAACGCCGTGGCGGCGCCCGCCCCCGCCGGACAGGACCGACTCCGACCGCTGCGCAGCAGGTCAGATGGGGTGCACGTCCGCGAGCCGTAAGTCGGGACGGGCGGGCTCCGGACGGTGCGGATGGTGCCGGGGCGCATCCGGTCGCGGCAGGGCTGGTGACGGAGTAGACATGGTGGGGTGAGCGGCGAGAACGCGCCGGACACGGCACACGTCCCGGGGCAGGTTCCGGGCGCCGAGATCGACTACGCGGCGGTGTTCCAGGCTCTGCCGACCCCGGTGCTGCTCCTCACCCCCGACCTGATCATCGCCGCCGCGAACCGGGCGTACCTGCGGGTCTCAAGGCGCGGTGAGGAAGAGCTGCTCGGCCGGTACCTCTTCGACGTATTCCCCGACAACCCTTCCAACCCCCAGGCCGCCGGAGCCCGGAATCTGCGCGCGTCGCTGGAGCGGGTGCTGGCCACCGGCGAGTCGGACAGCATGGCCGTACAGAGGTACGACGTCGAAGTGCCCGGACAGCCCGGCGTGTTCGAGGAACGCTACTGGAACCCGGTCAACATCCCGGCCGTGGGCGCCGACGGCAAGGTGTGGCTCATCGCGCACCGGGTCGAGGAGGTCACCGCCCTGGTCCGCGCCCGTCGCGCGCTCCGCATGACGCCGGAGGCCCGGCTCAGCGCCGAGGACGCCATGACGGCCGACGTGCTGACCCGCTCCCAGGAACTCCAGGAACTCAACGAGCGGCTGCGTCAGGAGCACGCACGTGCCCACGAGGTCGCCGTCACGCTGCAACGGGCCATGCTGCCCGCGCGGCCGGGAAACGGGGAGCCGCACTGCGCCGTCCGCTACCGGCCGGCGGCCAGCTTCCTGCACGTCTGCGGCGACTGGTACGACCTGGTCGACCTGGACGCCGGCCGGCTGGCGGTCGCCGTCGGCGACGTCGTCGGCCACGGTCTGGAGGCCGCCAGCATCATGGGCCAGCTGCGCAGCGCCCTCAGCGCCGCCATCCGCGCCACCGGACAACCCGCCCTCGCCCTGCGAACCCTCGCCCAGTACGCGCACACCGTCGAGGGCGCCCTCGCCACCTCCGCCGCCCAGGCCGTCGTCGACCGCGCCACGCACACCCTCACCTACAGCTGCGCCGGCCACCCGCCACCGCTCCTGGCGGCATCCGACGGAACCGTCACCGTCCTCGACGCGGCCACCGACCCCCCGCTCGGCGCCTGCGACGACGACATGCCCAGGACCCAGACGACCGTCGCCTACTCCCCCGGAGCCACGCTCGTCGTCTACACCGACGGCCTGATCGAGAACCGCGGCGAAGACATCGACACCGGGGTCGCCCGGCTCGTCGACAGCGCGCGCCGACACCATGCCCTTCCCGCCGAGGAATGCGCCGACGCCCTGCTGGCCGACATGACGCAGGCCGCCTCGGGCCCGGACGACGACACCGCCCTCATCGTCCTCCGCCTCTGAGGAGTCCTGAGGGTCCTGAGGGGTCGTGAGGGTCTTGAGGGGTCGTGAGGGTCCGGAACGGCCTGAGGGGTTCTGAGGGGCCTGAGGGGTTCTGAGGGGTCGGGCGGGCCAGACACGGGCCGACGCTCACGTACGGCGGGCCCGTGACCAGGTGCGGTGCATCGCTCGCTGCCGGCTCCGTTCAGGTCTGCGGCTGGCTGATGTTGACCATCCAGGGGATGCCGAAACGGTCCGTGCACATGCCGAACACATCGCCCCACATCTGCTTCTCCATCGGCACGGAGACGGAACCGCCGGCGGACAGCTTCTCCCAGTAGCCGCGCAGTTCGGCGTCGTCGTCGCCACTCAGGCTCACCGAGAAGTTGTTTCCCACCGTGCGCTCCATGCCAGGCGGGTTGTCGGCGCCCATCAGAGTGAAGCCGCTCGGGGTTTCCAGCATGCCGTGCATGATCCTTTCGGCGTGCGGGGTGTCCGGGGCGTCCGACTGGCCGAACTCACCGTAGGTGTTCAGCGCCAGCGTGCCGCCGAAGACCTGCTGGTAGAACTCCATCGCCTGGCGGGCATCGCCGTCGAAGCTGATGTAGGGATTGAGACGCGAAGCCATGAAACCCTCCTGGAACTGGACAAACGGCTGAATACGCGGAGACTAACGCGGGCCACTGACAATGGCCCGCCGTGCGCGCCCACCAGAGGGCGGGGTTGCTGATGGCCCAGCGAGTCGGGAGGTCGGTTCGTCCGGGCCGGACGGGGTGGCCAGTCCGACGAACCGTCAGGCCCCTGCTTCTTCCACGGCATTCACGATCACGCGCGTACCGTCGGACAGCTCCGTGTCCTTGACGGACGGGTGGACGGGTGGACGGTTTGCGGGAGGGAGTGGCCCAGCGCGCTCATTGCCCCACTGGCTTCGGCGTTCGACGGAGTGGGGGCTTCAGCGAGCGCCGTGACCGGTGGCGGGCGGTCGCACTTCACCGAGTCGCAGACGGACCCGGGGCGCGGGGCCTGGTTGCCTACACGCGGTACCGGGGAGCCGGGGAGCCGGAGCCACGAGGCGATGGTGCTGCCGGACATGGCGGAGCCGCGCGAGACGCCCGCGGCTCCGCCCTTGGGTCACTTCGGCTCGTGGCCGGGGGCATACACCATGAACGTACCGATCCCTCCCACAGTGCACGTGGGGACCTTCTGCACCAGCCGGTCAGAAATCGCGAAGGGCGTGTCCTCGCCGTCCCTGAACTCGACCGCGAGGAGCAGCGTCTCGCCGTTCCGGATCCGCTCCGGGTTGATGCGGGCCTTCCCGGGGGCGCCCGGGAGCTCGTACGTCACCGGCTGGCGTTGGGAGGACCCGGGGACCATGGGCGGCTTGCCCGTGGAGCAGTCCTCGTCCGCCTTCATGATGACCGCACGCACGCCCATCTTCTTCAGCTGCTTCTCGAGGCCGGGCATGCCCTCGGCGCGCTTCAGGTCCAGGACCAGCGAGCCGTCGCCCTGCTGGGTAACGGCGTACGCGGGCGAGCCCCCCGAGCCGGTCAGCGTCGGTACGACCACCGCCGTCGCGACGGCGGCCGTCGCCACCGCCGCGATGGTGAGCGGTACGCGGAGACGACGGGCCGGGGCCCGGGTGGCCGGGGCGGGGGCCGGGTGCGTGGCCATGGCCGACAGCTCCGACGCCAGGCGCCGCTTGAATCCGGTGGGCGTGCTCATGAGACAACCTCCAGCATGGGTTCTGTGTGTTCGGTGACGGACGGACGTTCGGCGCGCAGCGCGCGCTTCGCGCGGTGCAGGCGGGACCGCACCGTCGCCTGGTTGAGCCCGAGGACCTGGGCGGCCTGGCGCGGGGTGAGGCCGTCGACGGTCACCAGATCGAGGACCTCCCGCAATGGCTCACTCAGCGCGCTGTGCCGCTCGGCCAGCTCACGCGCCGCCCGTTCCGCGTCGATCCGCTCCTCCAGCGCGGCGATGTCCTCCTCGTCGAGGATGCGGTGCCCGTTCAGCCGGGCCACCGCGTGCTGCTCGCGGGCGCTGCCCCGGAAGTGGGAGGCCAGGGCGTTGCGGGCGATTCCGTACAGCCAGGCGGCGGGTGCGCCACGCCTCGGGTCGTACTGGCCGGCGGCCTCCAGCGCGGAGACGAAGATGTCGGCGGTGAGGTCCGCGGCCACCTGCGGGCAGGTCGTGCGCCGGGCCACGAAGCCGAGTACGGCGTCGAAGTTCTCCTCATAGAACGCCGCGAATCCGGCGGCGTCCGGCCGCGGCGGCGCGGCCCGGCTCGCACGTAGTTTGGGCACTGCGGCCCCTTCGGGTATTAAAGGCACCCGATCCTCCAAGGTGTCGGTGGTCCTTCACCCGGTACTAGGCCGGACGGCGGCCAACCGTTGCATCGGTGCCCGCCCCGGGGCGCGCGCCGCGGTGGCAGCGCGACCGTCCTGGGCGCCTCGTCCACCCCCGGACCTGGGCTGTCTATGAGGCCCCCCGCCCACCTCGTGGCATCCGTGTGACATCCGTCCGCAGGTCAGGTGCCGTACGGCTGGGGGGACCATCCATCGAGCAGGTGTGGGGCCACCCCCGAACAGGGGGCAGGCAATCCGATGAGCCCGAGGCCGACGACGCCCACACACCCGCATGAACCGAACGAGACCGCGCCCCGCCGACGGACCTCCCCTGGCTCCCGGCCACGGCGGCGGCCGAAGCCCTACCCGACCCGCGGACGCACGCCGCAGGCCCGAACCACCGACAGGGAGCCCGCGCCGCCAGGAGCCGAAGGCCGGCTCGTGCGGCTCATCCGCCGCGTACGCGCCGCACGAGATCGTGGGCGGCCTCTGGCCACTGGGCGTGGTCGAAGGCGAAGCCCGCGTCGAGCAGGCGGCCGGGGACGACGCGACGGCTCTTGAGCAGGAGTTCGGTGTCCGAGCGCATCACGAACGCGCCCAGCTCGGCCATCCACCTCGTTGCCGCCAGGCCCACGGGAACACCCCACGCTGCGCGCAGCGCGCGCATGAACGTGCGCTGCGGCACCGGAGCGGGAGCGGCGAGATTCACCGGCCCGGCGATGTCGTCCCGGTCGGTCAGGAACTCCACAGCGCGGACGAAGTCACGATCGTGGATCCAGGACACGTACTGTGCGCCACCCGCGACCGGCCCGCCGAGGCCGAGCCGCGCCAGCCGCAGCAACACGTCGAAGACACCGCCGCGGTCGGGGCTCATCACCATGGCAGAGCGCAGGGCGACCTTGCGGGTGTGCGGGGTTTCGGCTTGTTCCTGCTCCCGTTCCCACGCTTTCGCGATCTCGACGCTGTAGGCCCAGTAGCCCGGGACGCCGGGTTCCGTGCCGCCGAGCACACCGGTCGCCTCATCATTGGGCGCGTCGAAACGGTGGGCGTAGACGGTGGCCGTGCTCATCTGCAGCCAGACCCTGGGAGGCCGTACGGCGGCGGCGATCGCCTCACCCACGACTCGTGCGGAGTTCACCCGAGAATCCATCATGGCCTGCAGATTGGCCGTGCTGTATCGGCAGCTCACACTGCGTCCGGCCAGGTTGATCACGACATCGCTGCCGTTCAGCGCCTCGGCCCAGGGCCCCAGGGTCTCGCCGTCCCAGTGGATTTCGCTCTCGCGCCCCGGCCGTCTGCTCAGGACCACGACATCATGCCCCGCCGCAGTCAGCTCACGGTTCAGGATCGCCCCCACCTGCCCGGTTCCCCCAGGTATCACGATCTTCATCAGGCTCCCCCTCGGCGTGTGGGAGCGAACCTAGCAGAGAAAATTGAACACGTTCAAAAAACGAGTCCGGAAGCCTACAGGGGATACCCCCGCCCTTGCCCCCGCCTGCTACGCGGTAGGCCCTGTGGGACTCGAACCCACAACCAATGGATCAAAAGTCTCCGCGGCCTTCTGCCGGGCGGCTCCAAGTGGTCCCCCACTGTCCGGTCATGCCTGGCCAACGTGGGTGGAGCGGGATGCCGGGTCTGGTTCGTGACGGCCTGTGCGGCGTCGTCCGCTCACGCATCGCTCACGCAAGCCGCCGAGCTGACCAGCACAGACGGCCACAGAGCCGGGACCTTGGCAGGTCACTGCACCTTGTCGGTCTGTTCCTTGACACTGCTCGCTCGCAGCGCCGGGAGGCCGCCCGTGATGACCCGCGCCCTGCACGATGTGGATGTTCGGCTCAACCGGTGCCGACGTGGATCGTTGGGGCGATACCACTTCTCGTGCACGATGATCCTGCCCCGCCGCCTTGACCGCGTACTGACAGAGACCTGTGCGCAGCCCGTCGGAGCCCGGCAGGTGCCGGTGCGGGGTGGCGCAGACCCAGGGTTCGGGGTCGATGACCGAGGCGCCGGTCGCGGCGGCGGCATTGCGGACGGCGGTGTGGCGGGTCGCGTCGTGAATCGCGTCCGGCAGATGGTTCGCGCAGGCACGTTACGACTGACGGTTGAACCGGTCGGTCTGACGCCTCGGGTCAACCCGAATCAGGCAGCCGATTCGGACGGAAAGGTGCGGGATCGGGACGACGAGGATCTCGGACGGTTTGGACCTTAGGCATCACGCGCCTCTCCCGGTACTCACCTTGGGGAGAGTTCGCGCACCAGTTCGCCGAGCGGCCCTCGCCGCATCCGCACATGGAGAGAGACCCGCAGGCCGGTCACGGACCGGGTCCAGGCCACGCGGTATTCGTCCCGGAGCACACTGATCTTGTCCCTGTCCGTCGTGAATGAGACGGGTATCACCCCAGATCGGTCGATGACCCAGACCCGGTCATGGCCCTCCAGCAGCCGACGTACCTCGTCGGCGTTCGCCTCCCGCCCGCCCAGGGTCCCGGCAGCCATCGGCGTCTCGACCTGCAGCACATCGCTGACCTCAGAAAATTCCCGTTGGTAGACGTACTCGACACCGCGCTTGGTCGCGGGCACGAACACCACCGCGTCACCGCGCCGGGCGTGGGCGCCGATCAGCCGGGCCGCAGCGGTCTGGTCGTCGTTGCGCGACCCGGCGGTGCGCTCCGCCAGTTGACCGGGTAATTGGAGGGCCAGCAGGCAGGTGACCAGGGCGACCGCACAGCCGTAGGCCGCCCGTGGGGCGTTCGGTCCACTCCGACGCCGTGTCAGCCGCGCTGCCGCGACTCGGACAGCGGTGTCCAGACCGACCCCGGCGAGCAGCGCCATCGCGGGCAGTGAGTGCAGCACGTAGCGCAGGTGGTAGGCGGGATGGACGAGCGAGTACGTCAGCAGCACACCAGCGGGGACGACAAGCCACGGCAGAGCGAGTACGCGCACCATGAGCGGGCCCCGGACTCCGCCGACGATCACCAGTGCCGACACGACGACCACCGCGGCGATGCCCGGACCGGTGAACTCGAGGGCGAGCGCGCGGACCGTCTTCCAGGTCGGCGACCGAAGCCTGCCCACCTGGTTCGCCTGCCCCACGGCGTACAGCGTGTACGGCAGCATGCCCACACAGACGACCAGGGCTACCGCCAGCCAACGCCGCACGAGCGGCCACGGTGAGCGGATCGCGAGCAGACAGCCCCCGTGCGCGAGGAGGACCAGGACCGCGAACAGGTGCAGTGCCGTCGCCAGCAGCACGGCTGCCGCGTAGCCGACCCACCGCGCGAGCGACGGCTTCTCCAGCGCACGCAGGAAGAGCAGGGAGGCAAGCACGACGGCTGCCGTCACCAGCGCGTACGAGCGCCCCTCCTGGGCATAGTGCGAGGCGAGCGGGGAGACGGCAAGGACGAGCCCGGCCAGCACGCCCACCGATGGCCCCGCAAGCCTGCGTCCGATCGCCGCGGTGCCCGCAACGGCAAGGGTCATGCCGACGACCGAGGGAAGCCTGAGCAGGACCGCGTCACCTTCGCCCCGGGGCAGGAAGGTGTGCATGAGCAGGTAGTACAGGCCATGCACGGCGTCGACCGTGTGCAACAGCCGCCAGAGGTCACCGAGGCTTCGAGTGGAAGCCTCGTACGTGGTGGTCTCGTCCCACCACATGCCGCGATCGAGCCACCATAAGCCCAAGGCCAGCATCACTGCCGCCGGTATGAGCGTCACCGCAACGGGAGTGAGCGGTGCGGGTGGCGGCCACGGCGGCTTGGAGTGGGGCAGGCTTTTCGTGTCGTCGGGCAGCCGTTTGCTCTGGGTAGTCATCGCGGAATGGCTTCCTCAGGTCGAAGCGGGCCCCATCAACTCGGTAGCCGGAAGCAGAGAACCAGGATTCTGCCATCGCGCATCCGTTCGCATTGAGGTTTGACTCGGTTGGCTGAAGGTTTCTCATCCTGAGCACCAGGCGATCTCGATGGCGTGAACGGCGGCGACGGTCCGCCGGATCCGGCTCGTACCGCAACGGGCCTCGCGGAAGATTCGCCACGAGGCGCGCGGCGAGGGAATCTCCTCTTTGGACAGCTCCCGGACCAGTGCCCTCTTCCGGCATGCGGCAGCATTGCGGTCTTCTCGGCAACGTGAAGGTTTCGGTGCGTGACGGCCTTGTGGGCGACGGGAGGTGACCTGGCGTCAGGCAGAAGTGAGGCCCCTGGTAGGAACAGGTCTGCCAAGATCGAGTTCCGTACACCCAGAGGCTCCACGTGCCGTCCACCACGCATCGCGCACGCACGGAGGGGTATGAGCACGGGCAATTGCCATAGGGCCCGCGCCCACCGGACTGGAGGCGCGGGTTTTCGCGGGGCGGTCGGGTAGCCGGCCGTCGGTGGTCGTGGGGGTGCCTACCTCGCCCGGGAAGGAGTGGCTGGCGTCAGATGTGGTCGGGCTGCCACGGCTCCATGTCCGCAGTGGCACGGATCAGCTGGGTCAGAGCGTCCACGGATCTGGCCACGACACCGGCGAGGTCCGCTGCGGCCGCTGTTCGGTGTACTCCTGCCACAGCGTCTCCTCGGCCTTCATGATGCGGACCGGTTCAGGCATGCGGTGCCCCTCCTCCTAGTAGTTGGTGTGGTCGCGGACGGTGTCGGCGTCGGCGGGGACGAAGAAACTGCGGGTGAAGGTGATGACGGTGTTGCCGTCCTGGTTGTGGCCGGTGGTACGGCAGGTGACAACCCCGGTGTCCGGCCTGCTCTTCGACAGGCGGCGACCGGTGATCTCCGTGGCCGCGTAGAGGGTGTCGCCCACGAGCGCCGGGGCACGGGAGCGGACTTCCTCAAAGCCAAGGTTTCCGGTGGTGAGGCCGCTCGTGCTGCGGACGGTCGTCCCTCCGACAAGGTGGACGGCGATGCTGCTGCACGCCGGTCTACGCGCGCACTCTCCCGTCGGCCGACGAGCCCGTGCACAGCCTGGCGTTTCCGCTCTGCCAGTGCCCGCGGTGCAGGGCCAGGGAGCCGAGCGGATGAGCCCGATGTCGGACAACGAGCCCGAGCGGGCCGCGGGCGTCTGCGTGGCCTGCGGCATCCACACCGGCGACGGGACAGTCCGCTGGCTGCCCACGACTCAGGGCCCGACGTCCGCCTGATCGTCCATGCGAGGGGCGAGGACTGCACTCCGCCCGAGCCCGTCGAGCCCATTCGGCCGGCCCACCACCACACCAGCCGCTGAAGACTCCTCCCGCCCCGCGCGGGAGGGCCCAGCCCTGGATGTGGCCGAGGCGGAGCACCATGCGACCCTCCCGCCCCGCGCGGGAGGGCCCAGCACCTCCAGCCCCGGGAGTGCTCGTCCATAACAGGAGGAAGACGTGACCATCACGTTAGAACGTCCCGTGGGCACCACCGACCCGGTCGCCCTGGTCGACCCCGAGGTGATGAACCGGCTCGTCCGCCGCGTCACCGCCGACCACCCGGAGATCACCGAGGAAACAGCGCGCCGCATCGTCGGCCAGGCCGCCGCGTTCATCGCTACCTCCGGCAAGCTGCCAGGCCGCTCTCTCGCGCCGAGCGAGCTGGTCGATTACGGCTGGCACGCGTTCATCCTGCACACCGTCGACTACGCGGCCTTCTGTCAGCGCGTCGTCGGCCGGTTCGTCCACCACGTTCCCACCGACGAGGACGAGCAGGTGCCCTGCGGCGCGCTGGAGGCGCGCGAGCGGACCGTGCGCGCCATCCAGGCCGCCGGGTACACAGTCGACGCCGAGCTGTGGCATTCGGCCGCCGACTGCAACCAGTGCCACGCCGGATGCCACGACAGTCCCAAGAGCGGCTGACAACCGGCGCCACATGTAAGACACTCCAGCCGTCCGGCGTCGGTGCCGGGCGGCTGGCCCTATGAGCGGAGCAAGCCGTGACAGACACGAGCGTCGCGTGGGACACCTACTCTGCCCAGCGCCCCGAGCGCCGGGCGGTCAACAGCCGCGGTGAGACGACGTGGTTCAACTGGACCCAGTACGAGGACCACGGGCCCGGCGTGGAGCTGCTCGGCAGCCTTGAAGCCGGCGCGCGCGCCCTGGACCTGGGGTGCGGGAAGGGTGGCAACGCGGCGCACTTGGCATCGTTGGGCATGCGTGCGACTGGCGTCGACGTCTCGCCCGCCCAGCTGCGGGCCGCCCGTGAGCGGTGGGCAGGGGCGCCGGGGCTGGACCTGTGTCAGACGGAGGCAGCCGTTTTCCTGCGCAAGACCGCGGACGTGTACGACGCCGTGTACTCCGTGTACGGGGCCCTCTGGTTCACCGACCCGGCCGTCCTCCTGCCCGCCATCCGTGAGCGTCTGCGGCCGGGAGGCGTGCTCGTGTTCTCGCAGCGGCCGGCCGTCGAGGGCTGCTACGGCTGCCAGGCCTCGTACATCCCACGCGGCGCAGACGAGGACCCGCTCGTCGTCAAGCGCTGGGACTTCGAGCCCCAAGCGTGGGAGCGGCTGCTGAAGGAGTACGGCTACACGGACGTGCGGGCGGAGGTGCTCGCCGCTCCGCCCGGTCGGCGGAAGATCGGCACACTCATCGTCCAAGCGCGCCTGAACCGGTGAATTCAGCTTTGGCTGAGCTAACGATCTCCGAGTGCCCTCAGAACGCGGGTCAGCCCCTCGCCTACGGCTTCCGTCGCAGGTGAGGGGCTGATCATCTGGTAGGCCCTGTGGGACTCGAACCCACAACCAATGGATTAAAAGTCAACGCACGTTTCCACCAAGACTTCTCAAGTCTGCTCACTCTATGCAGTAATCGCAGGTCAGGCGCGCGGTGCTTCGATCATCATGCTTGGTCCTACTCGATCGTTCTCAATCATTGCGTTCCCATGAGGTTCCCCTTGGGCCCCCTCATTCGGCTGCCGGAGAGACGCCGAGCCAAATTCGCAGGTGGATGGGAGCGCAGGAACCCTGCACCAATGGATTCACGTTCGCATGAGCTGGAGCTCCACCCCCTTCGCCCGGAGGGAGAGCCCATGACCGTTTTCGCAGGTCAGCCGCGTTACAGCAGCTTAGCGTGATGGCGAGCCGACCGTCTCTGCGCATGGGAACCGGCCCAGGACCATCGCCTATCCTCCGGAACACACGGGACGGATCTCGTGCCCCGATGCGCCCGGGGGACCTACCCGAATACCGGGAACCACTGTTCTGAGCGGACCTCGGCCCCGAGAACTGACGGTGTGACAGACGACCGCCTTCAGCAGATGGTCACCACTCCGGATCACCTCCGCCTGCGTGGAGAGCACCTAAGCATTGCCGCTGCCATTGTCGGAATGAACGGGTCACCTCTGCTTGCGCGGAGAGCACGGTTCCAGGGTTTCCGCGGGATCGGACGAGTCCGGGTCACCTCCGCTTGCGCGGAGAGCACCCGGGCTGCCACTCCTTGTGACCGATGGCAGACGGGTCGCCTCCGCTTGCGCGGAGAGCACGTCGTCGATGCGGAAGATGACGCGTTCGTGGGCGGGTCACCTCCGCTTGCGCGGAGAGCACGAGACGGGCCGTCCGAGGATGGTCATCGGGTACGGGTCACCTCCGCTTGCGCGGAGAGCACGGCAGTGCGGGCGAGCTGGAGCATCTCGCGGGCGGGTCACCTCCGCTTGCGCGGAGAGCACGAATTCGCCGAGGTCGTCGTAGTACTGCCAGGCGGGTCACCTCCGCTTGCGCGGAGAGCACCTTCCTGACCTGCGGCGTTAGAGTCGGTTTGCTGTTTCTTTGCCTGCTGCATGGAACGCGACCAGCGTCATACCGTCGAAGTCGACTGGGTGGCGTCGGCGGGTTCCGGCTGTGCGGAGTTCGAAGCCCTGTTCGTTGTCGGTGGGGTAGACCAGGACGGCGATGCCGTCGCCTGTGGATGCCGCTACGGAAGCCCAGAGTTCGTCGCGTACGCGGGCGGAGACGGTGCCCACGTAGAGCTCGGGTGTTACTTCGAGGAGCCAGCGGGTGAGGGCGCCGCGGAGGTGGTCGGGGACCGCGGTGGCGGAGATGGTGATCATGGAGGCCATGGCGGTGTGCTCTTCCTGCGCGCGGTATGGGTGGTCAGTCAGTCGTCGATGGCGTGGTTGATGCCGCCGGGCACGGGCCGGTCACCGGGTCCCAGAGGTCGACGAGTTGCTCTTCGGGGTCGGGGATGTCCGGGCTTGATCCGGGGGCGAGGAGTTCCTGGATGTCGGTGACGATCTTGGGGAGGAGTTTGAACAGGCGCAGGCCGTTACGGAAGGAGCGGCGGGCTTCGGCCTCGGGGTTGGTGGAGTTGTGGAGGGAAAAGGCCAGGGGGATCGTGAGGTCGGCTTTGTACAGGTCGGCGATGTCGTAGACGAAGGCCTGCTGGTTGCCGTTGTGGACGTAACCGAGGGCCGGGGAGCAGCCGAGGGCGAGGATGGCGGCGTGGACGATGCCGTAGAGGCAGGTGTTGGCGGAGGAGAGGGCGAGGTTGACGGGGTCCTGGGTGTCCCAGGAGGCGGGGTCGTAGGCGCGGCGGAATCGGCCGATGCGGTACTGCTGGGCGAGGAGGCGGTAGTGGGCCTTGACGCGCTGGCCTTCGAGGCCGCGGAGTTGCGCGAGGCTGGTGCCGGGTGGGACGGTGCCGGGTCCGAAACGTTTCTCGTACATCGCGGTGGCCGCGGCAAGGCGTTGGGTGTCGTCGGCCCAGGCACGGGTCTGGCGTTCGAGCCAGGTGGTGGTCAGGGAGTCGGGGAGGGCTGCGGCGTAGGTGCGGACTCCGCCTGAGCCGGTGATGACGACGGTGGTGCCGTGGCGGGCGAAGGTGGCGAGTGCTCGGGCGGTGATGGAGGTGCCGGGGCCGAGGAGGACGCAGCTGAGGGTGGCGGTGGGTATGTAGACGGTTTCCGTGCCGCGTTGTTCGGTGGTGACTTCGGCGCGGACTCCGGTGTCGTCCTGGTGGATGCGCACGATGTCCAGGTACAGGAAGGACAGGGAGTCGGCGATGCGGGGGAGCATGGCGACGGTGGGGGCTGCGAGTTTGCGTCGTGCCTGGCTGGGGGTTTGTGCGGTGGCGGGGCGGGTCACGGTGTGTTCTTCGCGGGGGCGATGCTGAGGAGGCCGCAGCCGTATGCCTTGCCGCGGCCGATGCCTTCGGTGATCTTCTGGCGGAGGAGGTCGGGGTCGGTGATGGTGGCGGAGCCGTCGAAGCGTGTGCGGGCGTGGCGGATGCGCTGGGGGGTGCCGGAGGGGGGTGTGCGGGTGGCTTGGGCGGTGTCGAGGGGGTGGGAGTGGAGGGTGAGGGGTTTGAGGCCAGCGGTGTCGGCTTGGCGGGTCCACCATTCGTCGGCGTGGGCGCCTGTGAGGGGGACGACGGCGGGGAGGTTGTACAGGGCGCGGGTGGTGGCGCCAGGTTTGCGGACGGGGCTGGCGGCGCAGCGGTAGCGGATGGTCAGGCCGGGTTTGAGGGCGTCGAGGAGAGCGTCGAGGGGGCGGCTCTGGGTGGTGCCGTAGCCGTTGGGGAGGCGGGTGAGGTCGGGCTGGTGGGTGCTCTGCAGGAGGATGTGCGGTCCGGCGGGGGTGTCGTCGATGCGGAAGAGGATGCCGTATCGGGCGCGGGGGTCGGGTCCGGCATCGGGGGGATACAGGGACATCAGGCGGCGGTGCAGGTTCATGGCCGCGGCGCTGCCGGCGAGGTCGCGGCGGACGTCCTGGCAGCGGGGGTTGGGGATGATGCGGGTCAGCCAGACGCTCAACGGGGGCTCCCTTCGGACTGGTTGAGGTGATGGTTCAGGTAGGTGGCGAGGGCGTGGAGGTGGTCGGTACCCAGGCCGGTGTGCTGGGCTGCGGGGAGGTGGAGGGTGCGCCGGTACAGGGGGCGGGCGCGGTAGGCGCGGTGGCGTGAGTGGAAGGTGAGCGGTTGGTCGTTGACCTCGCCGACCGGGTGGGCGCCGGTCTCGGTGTCGGGTGGGGTGCTGGTGTCGGGTGCGGGCAGGTGGTCGAGGGGGTGGTCGGCGAGGAACTCGATGCCGCGTGTGACCTGCGGGGGTGGGGGTGCGGCGATGGGCAGGTGGACGAGGTGGTGCAGTACGTCGTCGAAGTGGCCCAGGAAAAGGGGGCCTTCGGGCGGGCAGGAGCGGCGGCCGAGGTAGGGCGGCCAGTGCGGGGCGGCGAGGGCTGCTGCGGTTTGGTCGAGCAGGTTGGTGTCGCCGTCTGCGGTGAGAGCGAGGGTGAAGGCGGCGTCGGCGAGATAGCTGCGGTGGGTCAGGAGGGTGCCGGTGTCGCCGCTGCGTTTCTTGCCCTCGGCGGTGGTGACGGTGGCCTTGGCGGGCAGGCCGCCGCCGACGGTGTGCAGGTCGCGCAGGAGTACGCCGGGCCGGTCGGCGCGGACCGTGATGGACAGGTGGGCGAGGTCGTCGAGGTTTTCGCCGCGGTGGCGTCCCAGGGCGGCGGCGAGCAGGCCGATGATGCCGGAGCGGGTGGGGAAGCCAGCGGTGTCGCGTTCGTTGAAGTGGCTGCGCTCGCCCCAGGACTGCAGTGGTCCGGCGAGGCGCAGCAGCAGTCCCGGCTCGGCGGTGGCGCTCACGCCGCGGCCTCGGCGGTGAGGGCGGCGTCCAGGACGGTGGTGATGAGGTTGTCGAAGGAGTCGCGGCGCTCACCGAGGCCGGTGGGGTTCTTGGTGTCCAGGCCGGCCCAGCCCGAGGTGAGGATGGCGCGGGTGCCGAGCAGGGTGTTGGCGGTCTGGGCGTAGTCGGCGAGCTGACTGCGGGAGATGTCGGCGAAGCCGCCCTGGGGGTCGGCTTGGACGGGCTTTTCGAAGGCGGCCGCGTAGGACAGGGGCCGGTCGGTGCGGACGGAGATGTGGACCAGGTCGGGGATGGTGTGCGGGGCGGTGGAGTTCTTCTTGGCCTGGGGCAGTGAGGTGATGAAGGAGACCAGGAACGCGGCCGTGAGGTCTCGGGCGGCGGCGGGATCGTCGCCGATGTTGACGGTCAGGTCGCGCAGGTCGAGGGTGGCGTAGCGGTAGAAGGTTCCGGCGCTGAACTCGGCGTGGCCCATGTGTCCGCTGCCGGAGGCGTCGTCCCACAGGGCGGTGACGTCGTCGACGGCGGAGAAGTAGTCGAGTTCGACGTCGGTTTCGTGGGTGGTCAGGGCGTGGGCGACCTGGACGGCGCCGTCGACGCCCGCTTCGTCGATCTCGGCGAGCATCCGGCCGAAGAGGTTGATGACGCCGTTGCGGGAGCGCAGCACGGCTTCCACATCGCGCGTGGGCAGGATGCTCTTGTCGGCGGGCTTTTTGATGTCCTTGGCCTGTTCCAGGGCGTCACGGTGCTGTTCGGCGAGGTCGGCCAGCTCGATGACCGCGGCTTCCGGCACGTACACCAGGGCGTTGGTCAGCACCTTGTTGGGGACGGTCTGCTTGGCATCGCCGGGCACCTTGGCGAGCTCGAACTTGATGCCGCTCGCTGCTGCGGTGTGGCCGCCGGCCCGCTGGGCGAGCTCGGTGGGCCAGCCACGGTGCTCCAGTTCGCGGGTGACGCGCTCCCCGATGCGGCGGGTGCGTAGGGCGGCCTCGCCGATGTGTTCCTCGAAGACGGCGCGGACGGCGCGCTTCCAGCACTGGCTGCTGACTCGGGTACGCAGGGTGTTGCCGTACTGGACGGTCTTGACGGAGTTGGTGTCGTCCCGGTTGAGGTTGGCGAAGGGGACGGACTGCAGGACGTGGATGTCGATGAAGCGGGCCGGTGCGGGCATGGAGGGTTCCTCGTTCCTGGGGTGTGTGAGAAGTGCGGGGTGGCGTGGTGACCTGCTGGCCTGTTAGGCGGTGGGGTGGGGGTTCTCGGTTTCGTCCTGGTCGGTGCGATCGGCGTGCTCGTGCAGGGCCCGGGTGCGTTGGATGTAGTAGTGCTGCAGCCAGCGCCGGGAGATCGTTCCGGAGTGGGTGGGCCAGGCGATGAGGTCGGCCAGCAGTTGGGCCCAGTCGATGGGTACGCCCACCTCGCGCAGGTAGCCGACGGCGGCGGGCAGGTGCCGGTGGAGGCCGTTGACGCTCTGCCGGGTGAGCAGGTTCAGTCGGGACTCGGCGGTGGACTCCCTCATCTCTCGTTCCCGGCCAGGGCTTTGGGTCACGGCGAGCGCGAACGCATGGCCCAGGCTGGTGCCGTAGCGCGCTGCGGGTGCCTCGTCCGGCGCGGGAGCATCGTCAGCCGAGGTCGCCACATCCACATCAGCGGCGGCTTCCTCCTCGGGGGCGGCGTAGCTGCCGCGGGGCTGCGCGGCGATCATCGCGGCGACCGCGTAGTACGCCCGCTGCTCCGCGTCCGGCACCTGCCCGTTCCGGGGCAGCCAGGGCGCGACGAAGCGGTGCATGCGGGGCACGTCGTCCAGGCTGCGGCGCAGTCCGCTGCGCAGCGCGGTACGAGCTCCGGGATCGTCCCGGCACAGCTCCTCGATCCAACGAGTGTAGGCGACAAGTCGTCGGCGCCGGGCCGTACCTCGTTCAATGGTGACGGTCTGGGTGGTCATCTTTCGCGTTCCTCTGCTGCTTGGCCGGGTGGGGTGTGGCGTCGTCACGTGGCTGGCACGTTCGCCGTCTTCTTGCGTACGCCGCCGAACAGTTCGACGCGGGCGTTGGAGACCGCCCTCGCACCGCGCTGGGTACGGGTGACGGAGGCGGTCACCGTCTCGTACGCGTCGATGGCCAGCCGCAGGAACGCAGCCCGGGCCGCGGCCGGATCGAAACCGGCGTTCGGCTCCTGGCCGGTTGCGTCGAGCTGGCGGAAGCGGTTCCAGAACTCGGCCTCGGCGCCGGGCCAGTAGCGGGCCGCGGCCGCGGCCGCCCAGGTGTCGCCGTTGGCCTTCGCGTCGTCGGTGTACTCGGCCCAGGCGCGTTTGACCGCCCGCTCCAGGCGGCGCCCGTACATCTCGCCGAGCTCCCGCATCCGGCCCACGGCCGGCGCGGTCGCCGGCGACTTGTCCTCAGTGAAGCCGAGGACGGGGGGCGTGACGGCGTCGACGAACTGGATGTCCTTGGCCTGGCCTTCCTGTTCGAAGCCGAGCGCGCGCACCCGCAGGTCCTCGGAGACCTCGCTCGCGTACTCGAACACCTTCGGACGTCTGGGCTGGGCGGTGCCGGGTGGTTCCTGGAGGAGCAGGGCGTCCAGGTCGCGCCACAGCGCGCGCCGGGAGTCGGCCGGGCGCGGGTAGCGGTTGTTCTGCTGACTGATCTGCCAGATCAGGTAGTTGTCGTCGCGGGGGATACGGCCGGTGCGATACGCCCAGGTGATGTAGGCGTCCCGTACCAGCTGGGGGTTGTTCTCGTCCGGGACGAGCAGCATGGCGTGCTGCGAGCATGCGGTCAGCCGCGAACACGGGCCGGTCGGCAGGAGCGGTGCCTCATCCGGGTCGGGGAGTTCCTCCCACTCCCACGGGCAGAGATCGTCCTCGCGTCGTACGGTCTGCGGCGGCTGGACCAGGCCGGCCAGCAGCGTCTCGAAGAGGGTCTCTCCCTCGGGGTGGTAGGACAGGGCGGTGCGCAGCGGCCCGGCCGTCGCGCTGGCGGTCTTGACCCCGTTCACCTCACGGGCCGAGCAGCGGCCGGAGGGTCCGTAGTAGTGCCACACCAGCAGGTTCAGCACCGCCTCAGACGCCGTGGGCAGGTCGGGGCGGGCGTCGCTGCCGTGCCGGAACCAGGCGTGGGTGTTTCCCGCCGGGCGCGTCACGATCAGCTTGTTCACCCCGGCGGTCTTGTCCGCGTCGCACTGCTGTGCCAGCCGGGCGTCCTGCATCCACGGACGGCCGCCCTCGGGGTCGTACAGGAAGAACCGGTGCCGGTAGCGGGAGATGTAGGTGTCGATCCTCTCGGGAGGCAACTGCTCGGCGTCCTGGATGTCCAGGCGCCGCTGCCCCCAGTCGCCGGGCCCGGCCTCGTCCAGTGTGGTCACCCGGGCTGTGAGGGCGTACAGGATGCGCAGCAGCGCGGAGTGCGCCGGAGGGTCGGAGATCGCGAGAGTGGCGATGTCTCCGCTGCGCAGCAGCAGCTCCCGCAGCCCGATCCGCGGGGGTTGGTCGTCCGGTATGCCGGGGACCCACCGGACGGGGATCCACGGTTCGTCGAACAAGTTGTACATGCTGGTCGGCATCGGACTCCTATCGCCGGATCGCCGGTCACAATGAGGGCGGGGTCTCCGCACGCGCGGAGGTGAGCCATGAGCTGTCCACCGGAGTGCTGTGCCTCGCTCCCCCCGGCCCGCGCCAGCGGGCTGACGCCGTCCCGGCCCCAGTGCCAGAGAACACCCGTGACCGGGACGGATGTTGAGCACAGTAGAGAAGTGAGCAGTCCACCGAACAAATTTCTCGAAAGCCGTCACCCGAATGGGTTAATCGGCTTCCAGTCCGACACTCGACATCCGGATCGTGCGGGTGCCGTGGCGGCAGCTCCATACGAGGTCGGTGCCGTCGTCGTCGGCAGGCTGCATCAGCAGGAGGACCAGGTCGCGCAGCACGGGATGCCTGTCCCAGCCCGTCGGGGCCGGTTGTCCCTCGGCTCCGCGAAGCCAGCTGCCCGGCACCGGCGTCACGTGCGCCATCACCTGCGCCAACGCGGCGTGGCGCAGCCCGTGTCGGCCGCCGTCAGGCAGGGGAAGCGTGCCGGTCGCATCGAGGGTGAGGGTCCCGTCTGGCTGCTCGTGCAGGCACAGCACACGTCCACTGTCGGCGCCCAGCCTGGTGGTCAGCAGTTCCTCGGTGACCCCGGCGTCCCGGCGGCTGAGCTTGTGGAGGTCTCCGGCCACGTCGGCGGGGGCGCAGATGGCGACCATCTCGGCCATGTGCGCCTCGGCCGCCTCTTGCGCCTGCCGTTCGGCGTCCATTCTCCGCGACTCCCGCTGGGCGGCCCCGTCCAGTTGGTCGACGAAGTCCTCCGCGTAGACCGCATCGACGAGTTCCTGCACCTTCTGCGGCACCGCGATGCCCGTCGCCGTCCTCGCGCGCAGCAGGTGCGCCGTGCGGTGGAGCAGTCCGGCGTCGTACACCGATCCCCAGGTACGCGGCACCAGCGTCGTACCGCTCTCCCCCACCGGCTCCAGCACAACCAGGCGGGGCGCCCCCTCCGGCAGCGCCCACGACGGGCGCCCGGTGGCGCCGCGGGCATGGCGGCGTCCGCGTCCGGCCCGCTGCAGGAGCTGAGCCAGCGGGGCGAGGTCGCTGACGATCAGATCGAAGTCGAAGTCCAGGGACTGCTCCACCACCTGGGTGGCGACCAGGATGGAGGCCGGGCGCGGTCGGGCGATGTCGGTGGCCGCACGGGGTTTGCCGTAGGCCGCCTCGCAATCGGCCGTAATGCGCTGGCGGGCGTGCGCCGGGTAGCGAGAGTGCAGCAGCCGCAACCCGCCCTCGCGTTCGGCGAGTTCGGGGAAGGCGGCGCGCAGGTCACGGAAGGTCTGTTGGGCTTCGGCCACCGTTGTGCAGCACACCAGGGCGGTGCCGCCGTGTGCGGCGACCGGCTCAAGCGCCTCGCGCAGGGCCTGGCGGCGTCCTTCGGCGCGCACAGGGCTGCCTGCAGGAGCCGCGGTGTCCCAGACCACGGGGCGCATCTGCACATCCAGGGTGCGTTCGCGCCCGCTGGCGACCGTGCGCGGTGCGCAGACGTCGCCGGTCGCAGCGTCAGTGAACAGCCAGCCCGGGTAGCAGGGCGTGACGCCGGACGGCTCGAGGAATCCGGCCCCACGGCGGTAGGCGTCCACCAAGGACGAGGCCGTACGGCCGGACAGGGTCGCGGACAGCAGGACCACGGGGGCGCCGAACGCGCCGAGCCACTCCAGCAGGCGGGTCAGCAGCTGGTGCATCCACGGCCCGTACGCGTGCGCCTCGTCCACCACGAGCACCTTGTCCGACAGCCCGAACAGTCGCAGCGCGTTGTGGGTGAACGGCAGCACCGCGCTGAGTGCCTGGTCGATGGTGCCCGCACTCAGCGGGGCGAGCAGCCCCCGCCTCCGCCCGCGCAGCCACGCCCCGGCCTCGGTCGCGGTGGACGCATCGGCGCTCACCTCACTCGCTGCCGACAGCATGCCTTCGGACTGACCTGGGGCGTAGGCAGGGCTGAGCCAGGCCATGGAGTGCAGCAGCGTCAAGGCCCGCTCACCGCTCAGGGCGTGCCTCGCGAAGGCACTCACCCGTGGATACATGGCGTCGGCGGTGGCCATGGTCGGTAGCGCGAAGAACAGACCCCGCGCCTGCGCCGCGTGCCCCAGTACCGACGCCGCGTAGAGGGCAGCTTCGGTCTTCCCGTCACCGGTCGGCGCCGTGACCAGCAGTAGCCCCGACCCCTTCTCTTTCACCATCCGCGGCAGGTGCGCGACCAGGTCGCCCTGGAGGGTGTTGGGCGGGAACGGGAACATGTCCTCGAACCTCTCGGTACCGAACTGGGCCCGCCCCAGTTGCGCTCCCGCCACCAGCCCGGGGGCCGCCTTCTGCGTACGCTCCCAGTGCGCGTCGACCTCCTCCGGCGTCGCCCGCCACCCCGCCGACGGCAGCAGCGGGACGATCGCCTCCGTCTGACTGGCCAGCCAGTCCGCCACGACCACCAGCCCCGTGACGATCACCGCCAGCTCCGCCGGAAGCCCCCGCTCCGGCACCGCCTCCGCACCTGTGACGCGTCGCAACTCCTCGAAATGCGCACGCCGTTGGGCCGCCCACCCTTCTCCGCCGAGCCCCGGCGCGTAGGCACTCGCATGGGCGACCTTCTTGGCCTGTAGGACGGCACCGAAACACCCGTGGTGACCCCCGAGCAGCTGCGCGACCTGGTGACTCACCGCAGACCGCATCGCCCGGCGGTCGCCCGGATACCCCGCCTCGTCCAGCAGGTACGCCAAGGCCAAGTGGGAAGCCATCTCATGGCGAAACGCCCGCTCCCTCTCCGCCCCGGGAGTGAACACATAGGCCGGGTCGCCCCGCACCGCCGCGAACGCCTCCGGAACCTGGGCCTGGAACGGAGGCGTGATCTTCCCCAGATCGTGCAACCCCGCCCAGAACGCCAGGACCCGGCGGGCCTCGGCCACCGTCAACCCCAGCGCCCGCGCGATGTTCCCACGCACCTGATCGCTCAGCAGGACATCCCACAGGGCGCCGAACACCCCTGCGGTGTCCAGCAGATGACAGATCACCGGATACGGGCGCGGCAGACCATGCTCTTTACCCCACAGCCGGGTATCGACGGTCGGGTGCCCCGGCGGGACAGACTCGCGCTTCATCATGACGGCAAGGCATAACAGGCCCTACTGACAATGCGTCCCCACCTGCGCGAAGACCGGATCGCAGCGAGTGCACAAGCGTAGACTCCACGCTGTGGGCCCTGAGTTGACGCATCGATACGCCAGTCCAGAGCGAACCCGTCTACCTGCCGTAAAGAAATTGCAAAGCACCTGAAGAAGCGCAGGTCAGCAAGTGTTCTCTCCGCGCGAGCGGAGGTGATCCCCCTCGCCGCACGCCACCAGCACTGGGGGCAGCGTTCTCTCCGCGCGAGCGGAGGTGATCCGTCGGTGGTGGCCGCCTTGGGGTTGTAGCGCCAGTTCTCTCCGCGCGAGCGGAGGTGATCCGGTGCGCGACCCGGATGGGGAGGTCGAGGAGCAGTTCTCTCCGCGCGAGCGGAGGTGATCCGCCGTGCCCGAGGCGCTCGGACATCCACGGCAAGTTCTCTCCGCGCGAGCGGAGGTGATCCGGACTCCGGGCAGACCGCGAACACGATCACGTGGTTCTCTCCGCGCGAGCGGAGGTGATCCGCTGCTCCGGAAACTGGAAGACACCTACAAGCAGTTCTCTCCGCGCGAGCGGAGGTGATCCGTCTGGGTTGCGGCCTGCGTCGTTGCCGGGGACGTTCTCTCCGCGCGAGCGGAGGTGATCCGACGGCCGCGACGTCTGCCACAAGTACTTCACCGTTCTCTCCGCGCGAGCGGAGGTGATCCGTCGATGGACCCGCTGTCGAAGAAGGCCCTGGAGTTCTCTCCGCGCGAGCGGAGGTGATCCGTTCGGCCGCATGCTCCTGCGCCCCCTCGCCGAGTTCTCTCCGCGCGAGCGGAGGTGATCCGCAGATCGCCGCCGCAGCCAGCCTCAACAGCGCGTTCTCTCCGCGCGAGCGGAGGTGATCCGTCGCCGACAAGATCCTCGCTGTCACCCTCGACGTTCTCTCCGCGCGAGCGGAGGTGATCCGGCGGCCACCGCCCGCCGTCTGCTGATCTCCGAGTTCTCTCCGCGCGAGCGGAGGTGATCCGATCGATCCGGCGGGGATCGACTGGGTGACGATGTTCTCTCCGCGCGAGCGGAGGTGATCCGAAGATTATCCTGGCGACCGTCCGTATGGGCGGGTTCTCTCCGCGCGAGCGGAGGTGATCCGGGGTGAGCAGAGGCCCTGTAGGGCCTCCCTGAGTTCTCTCCGCGCGAGCGGAGGTGATCCGGCCCTCCGGTTCGTGCTCAACGGGCGCGTCGTGTTCTCTCCGCGCGAGCGGAGGTGATCCGATGCGGGCCCGGGTCGCTTCGGGTGAGCCTCAGTTCTCTCCGCGCGAGCGGAGGTGATCCGGACGGAGAGACCACGTTCTGGCCCGTCACCGTGTTCTCTCCGCGCGAGCGGAGGTGATCCGCCCGTGGTGTTCGCCCGAGGCGGGGACTTCATGTTCTCTCCGCGCGAGCGGAGGTGATCCCAGGTCTCGATCGCGACGCGGGACGGCGGACGCGTTCTCTCCGCGCGAGCGGAGGTGATCCGTCGCCGAGCATGCCGATGTAGTCGTCATCGGCGTTCTCTCCGCGCGAGCGGAGGTGATCCGACCAGGGAACTGACCCCGGGGACCGTCTCCTTGTTCTCTCCGCGCGAGCGGAGGTGATCCGACCCGCGAGCAGCTCCGCGCAGAGGTCCGCGAGTTCTCTCCGCGCGAGCGGAGGTGATCCATTGACGGTGACCTTGCCCGGCGGGCGTTCGCCGTTCTCTCCGCGCGAGCGGAGGTGATCCGCGCGCCGAGCGCAAGCAGCGGGCGTGGGGTGGGTTCTCTCCGCGCGAGCGGAGGTGAACCAGCGCCGGTGGAGGCGCTGATGCCGCTGTGTCTGTCCCATCCGTGCGGGTGGAGGTGACCCGGCGAGGCAGGCCCTGTTGCCGGGGCGGTGGCCGTTCTCTCCGCGCGAGCGGAGGTAATGCGGGAGTACCCTGCCACCGCTTCCTGGGCCTCCAACTCCTCGGACAGCGAGCCCATCTGTCTCATCGTCCACCGCCACGGAGACGGCGAAACTGCCAGGTCGCAGCCCGGATGAGCGTTCATGAGCGAGACACGACGCGTGCCAGCTTCCCAGGCTCCGGTTCCCAACTACCCACAATTTCCGCCGAAACAGCGGCGGAGGAGATAGTTGGTCAGCCGTGAACGGGCTTTCTCTGGGCTGAGTCCGAGACGCTTCCCGATCGTCTCCGGCGACAGCTCGTCGTCCTGCGCAGCGTAGGCGGCTTCCCGGCCGATGTCGCAGGTGAGGCGTTCCAGCGCAGCAACTGCCTTCAGCGCGGCCACAGGTGCCTGCTCGGCGAGCCTGGTCAGTTGGTCCTTCACCCGGGACAGGTTGTTGCCCCAAACCCACCGGAACGGACTGCGTGCCGGTGCGCCGACCAGGCCTCCGGCGGTACCGGAGGCCCTCGCTGGTTCGGCTCGGTCAGGGCGCGTCGCGGACCATGCGCTGGGTGCCTGGGTCCCAACGGCATTCGCGGTAGAGGCGGTTCACGTCAGGGAGAGCGTCCGGGGTATCGGCCGTACAGGGCTGCCAGCCCTTACCCGGGACGAGATGGGCGAAGAAGCCGTACTCCGTGGCTTCGGCGAAGCCGGGCCACTGTCCCGTCCACCGGGTGTTGCAGTCGGTTCCGCTGTGTCCGCAGCCACGCCGCTGCCGGCCGAGGAGGGCGCAGCGGGCTACGTCGCAGCGTTCCTGGTGAAGTTGGCCTGGGAGGACGGAGCAGTCGGGACAGCGTTGGGCGCGGTCGGTGGTCACTTCGTGTTTCTCTTTCTGGGCGCTCGGCGGGTCGCAGGCTTCCGCGGGGTGGGGGTGGTGGCTGGTACTGGGGCGTGGGTGGGCTCGGTCGAGGCTGGCTCCGGCTGGGGTTCGGGCTTGGGCTGGAGGATGAGGACGTTTTGCGGCTTCTTGATCAGGGCCGGGATGAGCTGGCCGTGTAGGACGTCGAGGAGGGCCTGGTCAAGGTCGGTGACGTGGTTGATGCGGATGGTGATGTGCCATGAGCGCCCAGGCTGCAAGCGGGCGTTGCGTGCGGTGAGGGCCTTGGCGTCCTTCTTCGGGTCTCCGGTTTCGGCGAGGTCGGGAAGAGGTCCGGCGGTGATCCAGGTCTGGAGGATCGGTCCGATGGCGCGTATGCCGATGCGGTGGCCGCCGGGGTGGGTGAGGTAGGCGGCTCCGGGTGGTCCGGACTGGTCCGGATCGTGGGTCCACTCGCCGCCGAGGACGACAGCGGCTCCGCCGAGGAGTTCGCTCGTGGACGTGGACGTCTTCACGCGGCTGCTCCTTCGAAGAGGCGGTCGAAGGCCTTGATCGCCCGCCGCACCTTGTGCTCGAAGATGGCCTGCTCCACTACGTCGTTGCGGTGCTTGATGACGGCTGCGCGTTCCGTGAGGGCCTTGGCCACGCCCGCTCCGTCTTCGCTATGGGCGAGTGAGTCCGCACACCAGATGGCGGTTTGAGGGCCGAGGTCCCACACGATGGCGTTGACGGCGGCGCAGGCTGTCGACAGCGGGTCGATGTCGTTGCCGAACCACCGGAAGTCGGCGGGGTTGAGATCGCGTTCGCGCAGCAGTTGTACGGCGGACCGGAACATACTGCCGCTGCCGACGCAGGGCTCCCTAAACGATGAGCCGGGCTTCGGGTCCTCGGGGATGAGCATGCGAGCCATCAGGTCGGCGACGCTCGGCGGGGTGTGGTACTCGCCGCGCCACTTCTTGTCGCTCTTGTGCCTCAACCCGGTGAGCAGGGGGCCCATGACATCGGCGCGGGAGCGCATGTACGGGTCGTCGTCGGCTGTGAGGTCGAGCAGACCGGTGTTCACGGCCGCGTGTACGACCGCCTGGACGGCACGCAGTTGGTATTCGTCGGGGTCTTCCTCGACCCAGTTGTGCAGGGGGCGGGCTTGCTCGATCAGGTCGGGGCGGCAGAACCACTGGACGCCCCAGACCTCCTTGAGGAGTGGTGGGAAGTGCTGGGGTTCGAGGGTGAGCAGCCAGTCCCCGACGAGGGGTTCGCGGAAGAACGTGAGGGCGGCAACGGTACCCAAGGGGATGTCGATGCGGCTGCCTCCGTGGTGGCTGTACCAGGCGTCCATCACGTTCTCCGCGATCTTGCTCGTGTGCTGGTGCGGGTCACTGGGCGCGGCGTACCGCTTGCGTCGTCGGATGGCGACGGCTTCGGCACGTGCCTCGCTGACCTTGGCCCGGGTAACCCACTCGGGCACGGGGCGAGGCGTCATCGCGGGGGCCGCGCCTGGAAGAAATGGTTCGGAGTCGTCGTCCGGGCTGGGCGGGCTGAACTGCATCGTCTCTCCTTTTCCTCGTGTTCAGACATGGATGGGTAGAGGGCCGGCCGGTGTCGTGGGCACGGCCCCCTGGTGTGGTGTGGGTGAGGTCGGGCTATCCGCCGTGTTCGGCGCGCCAACCGGTGGCGTACGCGGCTACCGCGTCGGCGAGGGGTTCGAGGCACATGTCGCCAGGTGGCTCGCCCTCGTCGGTGGTGGTGTCGTAGATGACCTTGGCCGTGCCGTACGTGTTGTCGATGTGTACGGCCTTCCAGCCGCCGAGCTCGGTGCGGTCCTCGTGCCAGGGCAGTGCTTTGCGGCCCGCTATCGCGACGTACTGCTCGCCGTCGCCGGAGAGTTGGACGGTGACGTTCAGCTCGTTGGCCTGCCAGTCCACGTCGACGTCCGTGCAGTGCTGTTCGAGGGCTTCCAGGACGTCGGCGTACAGGGCGCGGGCCTCTTCCTCGTCTGCCTTGCGCAGGAGCTGGACGGCGCTGAGGTAGTGGAGGGCCATCACTCGGCCTCCGGAGTCGGAACGGAGCCGGAGTCTTCCTCGCCGCTGTAATCGGATGTGTGGTTGGCGCAGACGAAGGACAGAGGTTCACCGTCGCGTGGAAGGTCGAGTTCGAGGTCCTCGTGGGTTCCACACAGAAGGCACGTCATGGACACAGTGCGGAGCATGCGCAGGGCCCGGACGGCGGTGTTCGCCGGGAGGCTCAGTGGTTGGTCGCGGCCGGTGACGGTGAGTGTCACCAGGGTGAGCTCGTGCGAGAGGGCTGTCTTGTCGACCGCCGCCACCGTGAGCGGGGTGTGAGGAGCGTCGGGGAAGGTGAACACGTCGCCGGGGCGTAGTCCGTTTGCGCGTACGGATCGGTTGAAGGCGACGCTGATCACGGTCTGGCTGTTCATGGTGGTTGTGCTTCTTTCACTCGTCGATCAGGTGTGCAGATCCGCGGCGCAGCCAGCGGTCGAGTTCGGCGGCGATGTCCGGCGGGACTCGGGGCACCTGGGTGGCGTGGAGGGCGAGCTCGACGTCGGCCAGGTCTTCAGCACGTTCGCTGCGATCGTCTGGGCGGGCATGCATGGCGGGCACGGCGGGCACGGAAGGAGTGGCCGGGCGGTTGCCGGGCAGGAGCATGACAGCTCATTCCTTGTCGGAGTCGGTCGGAGGGTGAGGGAGCAGGAGGAGTGCCGTGCGCTCCACCGGGCCGCCGACGCGCGCGAGGTAGCGGGCGCGCAGGTGCGGGAGGGCGTGGATCTGCCGGACCAGTGCGGAGATCTGCCGCTCGGTCTCCGCCGACCACAGCGAGCGCTCGTCGCCGGACTGCGGCCGGACAGGACCGCTCGCGGCTTCCGTGGTGTCCGTGGTGTCGGTGCAGGTGACGTGCAGTACGCGGCATGTGTCGCCGGTGAATTCGACGGTGATGAGCCTGGCCTGGGGGTGGTAGGCGCGTACGAGTTCGGCGATCCGTACGGCGCGGTCGGCCGGCGGGAGGTCGAGCACCCACCGCCCGTCCGGTCTCGGAGCTGGCCGCACGGCGGTCCAGGCGGCCGAGTGCAGCCCGGCGAGCGCGTCGCTCAACTCGTCGGCGAGTTCCTCCAGGTCGAGCCCAGTCGTGTCGGCGTTGCGGCCTACGTCGAGGATGAGCTCCTCGCTGCCACCGGGGTGGGTGGTCCACAGGCCGTGCGGTTCGATCGTTCGGTCGTGTGTGGAGTGGCCGAAGGTGAGGTGGGTCGCCTGCGGGTACGCCTCGACGAGGCGTGCGGTGACGTGGTCGAGGACCGCGATCTCGTACTGCGCCTGGGCCTTGTTGAAGGCGTCGACGGCGAGCTTTCGGTGGCGGAGGGCCGTGGTAATCCGGTTCGCTGCGGTGTCGGTCATCAGTGGCGTGTTCTTCCGGGGCGGGGCCGTGGTCAGGGGCGGGGGGTCTTGGTGAGGGTGGGTTCGCGTTACGGGAAATGCAGCTGCCACAGCTGGTCCCCGTGGTCCGCGGTGGCGTCCATGCACGGGGTCAGATGGCGGCTGCGCAGGTGGGGCAGGGCGTAGAGCTGGCCGAGGAGCCGGGCGAGTGCGTGGGAGACGTGGTGCGGCCATGGGACGCCCTCGGTCTCCGGCGAGCAGGCCGGGCACGGGACGTCCACCGTTCCGCCGCCGCTGAGGGTGGCCCGTTCCAAGCCGACGGAGATGCGATCGGGTCTCGCTTCGAAGCGGCAGATCAGCGAGTCGGCGTCGGGGACGTAGTGGCGGACGGTGTCGGCGACGGTGGCCGCGCGGTCAGCCGGCGGGAGGGTGATCCAGAGGCGATCGCGGTGCTCGGGCAGGGGATGCGCCTCGACCACACCCCAGTACCGGAGGAAGGGGCCGGTCAGCACCAGGCCGAGTTCGTCTTCGAGGTGGTCGATGTCCAGCGGGCCGTCACGCCGCTCGTGCTCCGCGTCGCCGTGGGGAGCGTGCAGGAGAGGGCAGGTACCGATCGCGGACTCCTGTGCGCCCCAGATGCCGTCGAGCCGCACGTCACCGTCGACGTCCGGGGTGACCTCCAGGTACTCGGCCTCGGGGTGGGCCAGGCGTACGCGGGCCGCGATGTCGTCGTGGACGGCTAGGAAGAGGGTCCGGCCCGCCTGAACGTAGGCGGTCTTGAGGTCGTCGAGGGGAAGCTGGGTCGGGCGAAGTCGTCGCTCGTTCATGGGGATTGGCTCCTTGGGTTGGTTGATTCGGGGTGCCACCCGCTCGGGGCCGGACCGCTTACGTCGGCGCGGCCCCGAGCGGGTGGCGTGTAGGGCTACGGGGCGCCGACCGCGATGTGCGGGGCGGCCGGGGCGATGAACCACGGGCAGGAGCCGAAGCGTTCATGCAAGGCGTGCTCCCGCTCCCACTGACCGCAGCGCGCGCAGGCTGACTGGGCGCGCCCGGGGGCAGGGCGCGCGACGTACGCGCCGCGCAGATCTCCGTCGGTGAAGACGACTACCCCGGCGGCCTCCTCGATGCTCGCGGCCCCCTTGCCGCGTTCAACAGCCGTGCGCAGGGTGTGACGCAGCAGGGTTCCGGACCAGTCGAAGCCAAGGCTGGCGTCGGCCCGCGGGTCCTCGTGGATGACGCGATACGCGGGGAACGCCGCCTCCGCGGGGTCGGTGAGGGGGCGGGCCCGGAACTGGACGGGACGGTCGTCGTGGCGACGTCCAGGTGCCGGGACAATGCTCATGTTCACGTCCTCGGGTTTGTCGGTGACTCGGGTCATAGTGGTGTCTCCAAGAGGCATGGATGGGCGCGCCCTGGACCGATCCGGGGCGCTGACGTGCTCGATTACGAAGCCCCGATTGAGGTGGGGCGACCTGGCCGGCGAACTCCCTCTTTGG
Organism: Streptomyces sp. NPDC002845; assembly: GCF_053591955.1. Classification (NCBI taxonomy): domain Bacteria; kingdom Bacillati; phylum Actinomycetota; class Actinomycetes; order Kitasatosporales; family Streptomycetaceae; genus Streptomyces; species Streptomyces sp. NPDC002845. Next base: position 56,823 of record NZ_JBSFUU010000017.1, read on the forward strand.
AGTAGCGCCAGATTCCTTGAACCTTCACTTATGCCTTAGTCGCAATACTGCCTAATGCAATATCGGATTCAAGGAGCTGAATACGGAATTACCCGCACTCTTCCGAGAGCGCTGATCACGGCTTATCTTCGACAACTCGCTGTACGGCTTCGATTTCTGCAGCGAGGCTGTCGCGAGCCTCCCGCAGTTTCTTCTCCGCTTCCTTCCGCGCGGTTCGGGTGCGCTCCACCGCTGCGGTGTACTTGGCTTCCAGCGCCGTGAGACGCTCGATCTGCGCTTCCCAGTGGGCGATCCTGCCTGTCTCGATAACAGTGCGGGGGCGCCTCGGTGCTGGTTTTCTTCGCCTCTTTCTCCTGCTGGAATTCCTTCGGGCGGCGAAGGTGACGAACTCCTCTCGCACCACGAACTTCTGACGGCGCGGCTGCACTCCGGCAAGCATGACGATCTCGGGAAAGTCGCTGTACCGCTGTGCCCAGTTGGACACTGCCGAGCGGGTTACACCGACCAGTTCAGCGGCGCCCGCCAGGTGGATGAGCTCTTGCTCACGGCCTTGCCATTCGGGGCGCAGCCATGTCACGGATTCCATGAGGTCTCCTCGGTACGGGTTCGGGTTGTCCGGGTGCCCCGGAATAGAGGTGCCGAGGGGCGGCGGGTCTCGGCACAAGTCGCCGCTTCGGCTGGGCACAGACCGCGGTCGTCAGAGTGGCGACGGGCTCGCACAGTGCCTGGGCGGATTCGCCCGAGGTGCGGATAGCCCGAGGTCGAGTTCGGTCACGTCATGCACCAGCCGGATTCGCAGGCACCGTCGTCCTCGTCGAACATGGGCAGCAGGTCGAGGCCATCGGGGATCGCCTCACGAAGCGGCACGCCGAACCGCGTCAGGTAGACGTGGTCCTTGCCGAGGAGCTCGCGGCGCCGGTTGAGTAACTCCTCCAGCTGGCAGGCCTTCTCAAAGAGTTCCGGCTCGGTGCGGCGCGTATCGTGCCAGGCTTCCGGCCGCTGGAGAGGACAGAACCAGCAGCTGCTTTTGGGCGGTACCGGCAGGCCCGCGCCTCGGATGATGCGTTCGCAGTCCGTACGCCGCAGGCCGAGGTCAAGCAGCGGGTAGACGATGTCCTCGTGCGCTTCGTAGCGCCGGTTGTTCGCCCGGTGCATCTCGTCGACGGAGATACCTATGCCGATCGTCGCCTTGTTCCGGGCGGTCGCGCCTCGCCGTTTGAGTTCGCGGGCGACGACCTGGATTTTGTAGTCGGCCGTGCAGGAGCGCGTACCAGGGGCGCCGTTGGACATCCGTATGGGGATCTTCAGGGAGCGGGACCCCTCACGGGTCATGTCCTCGTACAAAGTCCTGGTGTCCCCGGTCCGCTGCATCACGCGTTGCAGCGTGCTCAGTTCGATGCCGTGCTCGGCGGCGAACGGGGCGGCGCGCTCGGCGACGTAGCGCAGGGTCGAGGGTTTCTCGGAGTCGTCGCCGACGTTGGCGAAGAGGAAGAGCGGGAAATCTATGACGCGCCGTGCGGCCAGGACGAGGAGAGCGGTGGACTGTACGCCTCCGCCGTAGCTGACGGATCGGAGCCAGGTCATCGGGGACCGCCGTCCTGGGCGACGTGCTGGTCGATGAACCGGTCGGCCTGTTTGGTGGCGTCAGATGTCCGGTGCGCCATCCACTCGTTGAGCGTGCCGGAGCCGACGGGCCCCGCCAGGTACCAGCCGGTGTACGGGGAATCGTCTTCCGGATTGCGCGCGCGGTAGCTGAGTTCCCACCAGTCGCCCGCCCATCGGTACAACTTGTGGTCCGTGGTGTCGGGGATCCAGCGGGCAGTGCCGAGGCGTTCCGCGAACGTACGGTTCTGGTCTTCGAGGCCCTGCACTCGCTCGGTGAGCCGTGTGGCGTCGTTGGTCAGGTCGGTGACCTGCGTTCGGAGCGTGTTCTGCTGGGCGGCCATACGGCGGATCAAGGTTGCGGCGCCATGCATGCCGTGCTGGTCCAGCCAGTCGGCGGTGGCGGCAGGTTCGATTCCGATGTTCGTCATGAAGGGTCCTGGAGTCGGGTGCTGCTCCGGCGCGTGGCCGGAGCAGCACAAGGCAGACGGGAGTTGATCAGCTGAGGGCCGGCTTCTCCTGTGGCCGGATGCCGGTGTAATCGCTGCCGATCTCGGCTGCGTGCTCGGCGTTCCACTCGTCGAGGGCGTCGGCGAACGCGTCGCCGTGTTCCCAGGCGGGATGGCCTTCGCGGTCCCAGCGCACGGGTATCTGGTCGAGACGGCCGGCCACGAGCGAGCGGACGGCCTCGGCGACGACCGCGGGCGGCGGGATGAGTTCGGCGGTGAGTTCCCGACCGTGTTCGGGTGCGCCGCCCCGGCGGACGGCTGCGTACTGCCAGCCGTCGTGCTGGTTCCACTTCACGAGAACGCCGTACGGCCACGCTCCGCTGTGCAGGCGCCGGCCCGCCTCGTAGGCGAGCGTGCCGTCGAGCTGGTGGCCGAAGTCGATGTCGGTCCAGCAGTCGTCGGCCTCGATGCCGGCGGCTTTCAGGGCATCCGCTACGGCGTCCATGTAGCCGTCATGCAGCAGGCGATCAATCAACAGTGTCTCCTATCTTGAGTCTGGCCGGGGTCGGCCAGGGCGAGGTGAGTCAGGAACGATTTCGGCTTCGATCACGACTCTCTCCAGGGGTGGCTGGCCCCGACTTGGGGTCGGCGCCGGGACCTGGTCTTGGGCGGGTTGACCTCGCGGGCCTTCCTCCTGCGCAGGCTGGCGGCTTCCCGGGCCGCTTGGAGGCAGGATTCGCAGGCTCGTTCGCCCCGCCGGTTGTGGGCGCGCGCTCCGGCTTCTCTTCCGCAGCTGTCGTAGGTGCCCGGTTCTCTCAGCCCATCGGGTTCATCGAGCTCGTCGGGGTGGGCGGATGTACAGCTCTCTATGGCCTTGCCGTCGCACCACAGGCGGCCTCCGCAGATCCCGTCGAACTTCGACTTGGCGGGACGGACGCGTGCGACGCAGGCGGCCCGGAACGGGCACGCGTCGCAGATCTTCAGCAGGTCTTCGCTGGGCACGCGCATGGGCAACTGGACGCCCTCGGGCAGGACAAACGCCTGGTTGTCCACGCAGGGGGCGTCAAGGACCCATGCGAGGCCGCTCATGAGGGGATCTCTCCTTCCTTCGGCAGTGGGGCGCGAGGCCGGACGGCCGGGCGCAGTCGGGAGGCTGATCAAGCGGCGAGCGCGAGCATCAGTCGCTCGCCGAGCCAGCGGGCGGCGTTGACGCTGACCGCGTTTCCGGCCATGAGGGTCTGTTCGCCCTTGTTGCCGAGCAGCACGTAGTCCGGGTGGAAACGCTGTCCGAGCATCTGCTCCCGGGGCTGGAGCATCCGGAAGTGGCACTCCTCCAGCTCTGCCGCCACCGCGACCAGCGCCGCCGAGTCCTTGGTCGACAGGGTGTGCAGCGGCATGTCCGTCGTTTTCGGCACGGACTTGCGGTACGGGATGACCAGGGAGTGCCGGGGCTGTGCGGCGGCGATGCGCCGAGTGGCTCCGGGAGTGGCCAGGCCGTGCGGGGTGGTCAGACCGTGGTGGCGCCCACCCGTCAGAGTGGACAGGGGTACGTCGACTCCGCGGGCTGTGCCGTGGTTCCGCATCTCGACGATGAACGGCACGGTGACGAGAGCCTCGCTCTCGCGAGTCGTGCGGGTGCGCAACGGCACGTCCACCGATGACGCGGTGTCGTTCCAGCTGCCGCCGACGGGAACGAGCAGGCCCTCGCCGATCTTCGCGGTGCGCGCGGGTAAGGGCTGGGCACTGACGGCGAACGCGCGGCCGTCGTGGTCGCCGTGGTTGACGGTGATGGCCGACGCCTCGTGCGGGAACATCTCCCGGCCCTTACGGATGCGTTCCATCGTCCGGGCAGCGAGCGGCTTCTTACGGTCGCCGATCTTCTCGCCGAGGTTCGCCCAGTCGATGATGTCGCGGGCAGGGCGTACGTAGGGCTCGACCAGCGCGTGACGGCATCGTTCGTTGGGGCAGCGGTAGTCGTACTGCTGCTTGTACTTGCCGACGGCGCGCCCATTGCGCCAGGTCTGTACGGCGCGTACGTCCTCACCGCACTCCGTGCAAAGGGCCAAGGGGTTCGGACGTACGTCCGGCAAAGGAATGCCTCTGCGGGTACAGACGATGTAGACCCGGTCGCGCCACTGAGGAGCTGGAGCGTTGTCGTCTCCTCCGAGGTGGGCCGAGGAGGCGGAGACGATCTGGACGTTGTAGCCCAGGCGCCGCAGACCGTCGGTCCACCAGTCGAACATCTCCCAGTCCGTCACGAACTCGACGACGTTCTCGATGATCGCCGCGAGACAGCGGTGGACTTCGAGGTAACGGATCACGTCGTGCGCCGTGGCTCTCGTACGGTCGAAGGTGCCCTTGTCGATGGGACCGAACTCCAGCAGCGTCTCCTGCCCCTTGGGGATGCGGCGGCGGCCGCCGGCGGGGCTGATCTCGGTACAGATCGGGGAGGCCCACAGAACGTCCGCTTTGGGCAGGCGGCGCATGTCGTAGTTGTTGATGTCAACGCAGAGGTGTTCGGCGGTGGGGTGGTTGGCCGCGTGCGTGAGCATGCAGACGTGAGAGTGGTTGGCGGCCAGCAGCAGTTCGAATCCGGCTTCCACCAGGCCGCTTGAGGACCCTCCGGCACCGGCGAAGAGGTCCACGACTTTCAGTGTCACGGTCGTCCCAACAGGGTCGAGGGCGCCGGACCCCGCCACCAGGCGGGGCCCGGCTCGGCGGTCAGATGGCGTCGTCGGCGAGCTGCAGCACGGTGAGATGGCTGTCGCGCTCCCACGTACAGGCAAACGGCCGGTCGGACTGCGCCCGCCACGTCATCCGCCAGCCCTCGACGGCCAGCTTGTTGGCGTGCTCGATGTAGCGGGCAACTGCGGTGCCGGCGTCTTCGTGTGGTCCGGCGGTCTTCTGGACGTATCCGCTGGGTGCGAACTTCACCGTGAGCATGTGGAAGCAGTCGTCCCGGTGGCTGGGGAACAGGGAGGCGAGCCGCCGGAACATGGGCACGGAGGCCTTGCCGTGGTGATCGTGCGCGCCACCGGGGGTGGAGTTGTAGAGCACCGTCTGATGGGTGGCGTCACCTACAGGCGTGCGGACGATGAGCCACCCGGTGACGTGGGACGGGTCGGCCGGAAGCGTGTCGGCCGTGGAGATGACCAGTTCGGTGCCGTCGGCCAGGTCGGCGCGGATGGTGTAGTTGTTGCCGACGGTCTCCACGTCAGTCACCCACCCCTTGGCGCGCAACGGAGTGACGACGTGGCCGTAGCGGCCGTAGAGAGACTGCCACCACTTGTCTTGGGTGAGCCGGTGGTCGGGCAGCGGTGCGAGCTTCATGTGGTCTCCAAGAGTGTGCGCGGATGGCTCGGGTTCATTACCCGAGCCATCCAGTGATGCAGTGTCACCTATCTTTTGGTTACACCTCGGGCCCGGCGGCAACCTCATGGGCCGCCAGGAGGGACAAGCCCCACACCACCCCGTCGGAGCCGATGACGATGGCCGCAGGGAGGCCGTTCCAGCGCCCGACATAGGCGGCACCGCGGCAGCAGTCCGCGAGAGCGCGGGCCGTCGTTCTCACCTCATCGTCGGCGGTGTCGACGACGACGTGCACGCGATTGCCGTAGCAGGGGCTGGACTTCGCACCGAGGAGCGCGTCGACCACCAGGACGTGGCCGATTCGCGCACCGAGAGTGAATGACATGCGGTCTCCAAGAGTTGAGATCGACTTCTTGCCGATCTTGTTACTTATATCTTATTCGCATAGCGATCTGTGTCAATGAGAAGGTTCGAAGAAGGTCATCTACCTACTTCGGCCATCCTGGACCGCGCCCTTGGCACGACGGGCGATTTGAAAGGCACGGTTCCGCGCCTCTGCCACCGCCTGCGCGTTGGCCTCGGCAACCCGGCGCCGCTGCTCCATGCCGGCCTTCCAGTCTTCGAGCCAGGCGCGCTGCGCCTCGCGCTCCCGCTCGTCCTCTTCCCGACGCTCCCGCTCGCGGGCCGCCCGGGCGTTGGTCCCGCACCCACGGCAGTTGCCTGCGGGAGTCGAGTGCTTCGGACAGCCGCCAGAAATAGCTGGGTCCGCGTCAGCGGTGGCGGGCTCCCCCGCGGCGCCAGCCGTGGGGGTAGGGGGGTAAGGACGGTGGGAGGAAGAAGCAGGAAGAGAAGGGGTTTCCCCAGGGGAACCCCCACGGTTCCCGTCGGGGAACCCACTGGGTTCCCCTGGGGGAACCCGCTCGCTCTCCCCGCCAGGGTTCCCCTCGGGTAACCCTGGCTGCACGTCGCTGCCGGCTTGTGCCCGGGAGGACTGCCGGGCCGCGACATCCTCATGCGTACGGGCGGCTGTGGCCGGCTTCGCACGCTGTACACCGGGGCGTGCCAGCCGCTCGTTCTTCGGCCGCTCGCGTGCCTCGCGCCGCCGCTCGGCCAGCATGTCGGTCGTCGGGATGGCTGGAACTCCCAGAGGGAAGACGCGGTACTCGGCACGCCGACCGGCACGTCCCACGATGATCCGCTGCACCAGGCCGAGTTCAACCAGCTCGGTGACCACCGTGGTGACCCTCTTCTCGTTCACCCCGGACCACGCCATCATGCGCTCCAGCCCAGGTCGGGCGATGCGCGTCTCCTCGTCTGCCGAGTCGCAGATCTTCATCAGCACCAATTTCTGTGTCGAGTTCACGACCGACTTCGGCAAGTACGCGGCCACCACCATCAGATGAATGCTCAACGTGTCCCCTCGGGTAGCTCGGGCCCAGAGATCCCGGGGCCGCGCTGGACGCGGAAGGCCCCGGGAGCGTGGTGGTAGTACGTCAGGTGCGGGCCGGGCGGACGTCGATCGACCGGGGAGTCTTCCTGCCCGTCTTGCGCATCGGTACGGCCAGGCCGGCCTCCTTCAGCGTGGCGACCATGGCGTCCCGGTCGGGGATCATGGGCACGGTCAGGTCGTTGGTCTCGTACAGGTCGACCATGGCCTGGGTGTCGGGCTCCTCCACCGGCTTCTGTCCGGACCAGCGGAGTTGGTTCGCCCCATAGACGCCCGCGGCGGTCTTGTCGAGCATGGCCCTGGCCTTCTTCTTCATCTGCTTGCCCGGGGCCTCCATCTCGTGCCCACGCACGTAGTCAGCCAGGGCCTTGGCCCGGTCGTCGTCATCGCGGACGAGAAGCGTCTGTACGGGGACTCCCGGTGGCGCCTGGCCCCAGCAGGCCGTGGCCCATGAGCAGTGGTCGCACACCGCGGACAGGCCGGGGCCGTCGTGGTCGCGCTGGAGGCGTTCGGGGTCTCCGGCTTCCAGTACACGCTCGACCCACCATGTCGCGGCGGACAGACGCATGGGGTCGACGTCGAACTCCTGGACGTGTTCCTCGCCGTTGTCGCGGCAGATGAAGCGGAAGCGGATCCGCTGTACCGGTATCGGCCCGAGGCGGGCCAGGTCCTTCTGCCCGCGGATGTCGGCGAAGCCGTGGCTGATGAGCATGCCCGCGTAGAGGTAGACCTGCCGTAACTCGGCCTCGGTGGCCCCGTAACGCAGTACGTGGTCCCAGCGGCGAATCGACTTCGTCTTGATGTCCTCGACCGTGATCACCTCGGCGGACACCTTCGGCCGCAGCCGCCTGGGTAAGCGTCGCGCGGTCGCCTCGTCGAGCTGGACCACGTCGACGTGCCCGCGCACATGCTCGCCCTCGACGGTGCGCTCGACCAGCCATCCGAACTCCGTACGGGCTGACTCCAGCAGCCCGGCGTGGATGTACGTACCGAGGATCGCGGCCTTCGCGTCGGGCTGGTCGGTGCGCTCGGCGCCGACCAGGATGAACGCCGCTCGTCTGGAGCACACGGTGTCGGACGCGCCGAGCCGAGTCTGTCGCGAGCGCGGCTTGCGGCCGTCCGCGTTGTGAGCGGCCTGCCAGATCGAGGGTGACTCCGCGAGTTGCACCGTCACGCCGACACCTCCGCGGTCTCCTCGGCGGCCGACGCATCGGCAGCCCGGCGGTCCACGGCTTCCCGCAGGCGCTCAGCGTCGGTCAGCGGGCGGTCGCCCATCTCCTTCTGCGGGTTCTCCAAGTCGGTGGCCCGGCGTTCGATCGCCGCGCGTACGGTCAGGATCTCCTCGCGCACCAGGTTGCTGTCCGGCCCAACGGTGTCGTGCCACAGCTTCTTCAGCTTGTCGATGTCGGTCATCTCAGCAGCCCGGTCCAGCCAGGGCTGGACTCGGTCACCGGCGAGAGCGGGCATGATCCGTGGCTGGGATTCCTGCGAGCAGCCGAGACGCTCGAAGACCAGGTCCTCGATGGAGAAGTCCCGCAGACGCAGGGGCTTGTTGCTCTCGACCCGCAGGCGGAGCGAACGGGCCTTGATGATCTGCGGGTCCTCGTCCCGGCGCATCCGTACCCACACGGTGGAGTCGAAGCCGAGGTCCTTCTGTCCGGCGACCCGCCACTCGGTCTTGTGCGGGATCGGCTTGCCGTTGTCGTCGATGGCGGAGGTCTGCTTGCCGCGTGCGAGGACGATGGCGATGCCGGACAGGGTGCGCAGTAGCCACAGGACGCGCGACCATCGCTCGTTGGCGTCGTTCCAGAGGTTGATCGCCGGATCGATCGCCGCGTCCGGGTCGTCCTGGAGCTTCTTGCGGTTGTGCACCGTGCGCCGTGCCCGTTCGTGGGTCCAGTTGGTCAGCATCCGCCACAGCGCGGAGCCGGAGTCGATGGTCAGCACGACGGGCGGTTCGCCGGCCAGGGCGGCGCGGCGGGCCTCGGCGTGTACGGCTTCGATCTGCTCCAGGATGTCGCGGTACGTGCCGTCGTGCTCGATGATCAGGTAGTCGGTGCCGGGGATCGCCGCGTACTCGTCGGCGCTCCCTTCGTCCAGGTCGATCCAGTAGGTCTGGCCGATCTTCTTGCTGGCCGAGAACAGTGCGGCCGAGTAGGTCTTGCCGGCTCCTTCCTCCCCTTCGATGAGGATCAGCGGCCAGGGAACGGTGCCGGTCGGCTTCCTGGTCCTGAGACGAGGACCGGATCGTGCCGGCGTCTTGGGCGCGGTTGCGCTCACGTTGTGGTCTCCAAGAGGTCTGGTGCTCGGTCCGTGCGCTGGGCGCGGACTTCGAACACGGTTGTCCACTCCGGGTGTTGCTCGGTCAGGAGCCGCATGTAGCGGGAGTGGAAGTTGTTGTTTGCCTTGCAGTGGTAGCCCTGAGTGGCCCGGTCGTAGCTCCGGTGTGGGGCTCGAAGAGCGTGCCGTTGTCGACGCAGTCGACGGTCAGCCGCTCCAGTAGCGGGAGCACCCAAGCGTTGAGCTCGTGGAACGCCTCGAACCTGCTGCTTGATCGACGGGGCGGAGTCGACGTCGCACTGCGCTACCAACTCGTCCTCGAGTCCGGGAAGTTCGCCCTCGACGGCTTGCACACCTCCATCCATCCAGAATGAAACTTGCAACAGTGTCACCTATATTGAGGGCGGAAGGAGCGGCAATCAATCCAGACCACCCCTCCTCCATCGACCCTCGCGACCGCCACCGGAGCCCGTGTCGAATTCGAACAGGAACCCCACAGGCGGGCACCTCCCAGTGAATACTTATATTTTATTCGCATTTCCCCTGAAAATCCACTACCCGCGCCGCGTCAGGCACCTTTGACTGTTTCGCCTGAATGCTTCGCTCGGTCACTTGCGCTGGGAGGTCTTCGGCCTGGTGATCAGGCTCCTGACTGGCTGCCCAGGGGCCTGTGTGAACCTTTCTGCCTCGAATGCCGACTGTCTCGGTGAAACGCGACACGAGGCGGGGAGGTGCGGTGAGGGGCGACGGGCGGCGCGAGGGGCTGTTGGCGGTGCGGTGCCAGCTCGGGGAGCGGGAAGCGTTCCGCGAGTTGGTGCGGGTCTGGCATGCCCCGTTGTGGCGCTACCTGCGGGGCATGGTCGGCTCGCCGCACCTCGCGGACGATCTCGCCCAGGAGGCGTGGGTCGCCGTGGTGCGCGGGCTGCCGCGGCTGCGGCAGCCGGAGCGGTTCGCCCCGTGGCTGTTCACCATCGCTCGGCGCGCGGTCGCCGACCACCTGCGGCAGGCATACCAGGCTTCGGAGACGTCCGTGGAAGAGGTGGACGCCGTCGTCGTCGATGACGGCTCTCTCAGCGGCGTGCTGACCACGATGCAGGTAGAAGCCTGCCTCAACAGGCTGCCGCCCGTGGAGCGTGAAGTGCTGATTCTGTTCCACCTGCAGGACCTGTCTCTGACTTCCTGTGCGGAGGTGCTCGGCGTCCCGCCCGGCACGGTCAAGAGCAGGCTGCACCGCGCGCGCCGCATGCTGCGGAGCGTCCTTGCCGAGAGGGGATACGAGGCATGAGCGAGCAGAACCCCGCAGCTCAGCGGGATGTGCCCAAGGAACTCGAGCGCGCGCTGGCTGCGGAGGTCTCGCTGGGCGCCCGGATGCGCCACGTGGCCGTGGGACTGGCGGGAGGGTGTGCGGCGGCACTGATCGCGGTGCTGTGGGCCACCGAACCGCATCCACTTCCGGCGCGCACCCAGGCCGCCTTCGCCGGACTGATCGCCATCGGGCTGGCCTGGGCCGCTTTCGCCGGCTGGGTGCTGAGCAGGCGCCGACCGCTGTTCGCCCGGGACCGGGTGCTGGGAGCCCGGCTCGCACTCGTGGTCACCGTGGTGACCGGCGTGGCCGGGACGGCACTGGCCGCGGCACGCGCCACCGCAGCCGGGACGCTGGCCACTGCCCTGGCCGGCGTAGCCCTCGTCGCCACAGCGGGACTCGTCCTGGTCCGGGCGCGGGCCCGTCGTCGCGAGCTGCTGCGGCTACAGGACGCTCTGCAACAAGATGCCGCCTCCTGAACCCTGAACCCCGACATGCATCCGTCCGGATCCCTCCAGATCACCAAGCTTGAGATAAAACCTCCGGATTCGAACAGCTCCGACCAGCTCCTCCTGTCGCACGAGCAGGCTTCGCGACACGGTCGGAAATCAGGGCAAACCGGGGTAGATAGTGCGCATGTCAAGGTGGCGAAGCCGACTTGCGGTCGCGTTCGAGCGGCGAGGTTTTATCTCAAGCCAAGGAGACTGCCGATATTCGCTTGCGCACCCTCGTCACTCGCGTCAACGTCTGACACCTGACGAAGGCGAAGAAGATGACCACGCAGCCCCACCCCGTCGACCACGAACTCATCCAGGCCGCAGCGCACGTCGCTCGTACTCGCTGCCAGGGCGACAACCACACCATGGCAGCTGCGGCCCGCACCCGGGACGGCCGGATCGTCACCGCGGTGAACGCCTACCACTTCACCGGAGGACCCTGCGCCGAGCTGGTCCTCATCGGCGCGGCAGCCGCCCAGGGCGCCTACGAGCTGGACACAATCGTCGCCGTGGGCGACCGAGATCGAGGGGTTGTTCCCCCGTGCGGCCGGTGCCGTCAGGTCCTCCTCGACTACTTCCCCGCCCTGAAGGTCATTGTCGGCAAAGACGACCGTATCCGAACCGTTCTCATCACAGACCTGCTGCCCGAAAGCTACGTCTGGGCCGACCACCAGCTCGACGCCGAGTAGACCGCGCCAATCAGCACGGGCTGACACCGTCAACTGACAGCAGGGCAAACTGCCTGCCGGGAGCATTAGGCTGTTCGCGTGACGCCGAGCGAAGACCGCCAGTTTCCTGCCGCGCTCGCCGCCGCCATGGCGGTCCGGTTCGACTACGCCAGCGGTGAAGGTGTCGACTTCGAACCCTTCGCGGCCTTCCTGTCTGCCGATGAGACAACCAACTGGTTCCAAGCATGGACCGGCAACAGCGAGCTGAATGGCGACGACTTCCGCGTGTTCGGCCAGGACGGCACCGGCGGATACGCCGCGTTCTGGCTGGTCCGCCCAGGCCGGGCACTGGTCGAGCAGCCTGTCGTTTTCCTCGGCTCCGAAGGGGAGACCGGCATCGTTGCGCGCAACCTGGACGCCTTCTTGTGGCTGCTGGCCGACGGTTTCGGCCCTTGGGAGGCAGCCACCTCGTACGAGCCCGACCGGGTTCCACACCCCAATCCTGAACTGACGGCCATCGCGGAGCAATTCGCACCAGGCCACCGCGCACCGGCAGCTTCCGTGATTGAGCAGGCCATACACGAGTTCCCCGACTTCGACGACACCATCATGGAGTTCTGTCGCTGAACACGGCCGCCTGCGCCAGAGGCGAATCGGCACCAGATCGCTTGAAAAAACCCTCCAGTGTGGCTATGAACGGGCGGCACGCCCCCGGGGGAGCACCTGCGAGCCGGGCCCCTCATAACGCCCCTCGCGGAGCGCCGCCAGCACTTCGGCATCGACGGCCCAGGGCAGGCTCCGCGCTGTCTCCCTCAGCCCGGGTGCGGCGGCCAGCATCGTGTCCAGGAGCCACAGGCGCGACCCCGACAGCTCCCAGTCCGCCGACGGGAAGCGACCGCTGGCGATCGTCATCGCGAGGGTGCCCTGCGACGGGATGCCGAACAACGCGATGGTCTCCTGCTGTCCGACGATGGGCGGTAGCTCTTCAGGAGTCTGAGCCATCCACCCCGGAGACTGGCTGCTGGTCAGCTCCTCCAACACCGACTCGTCGACGTGTTTCGGCCGGGCTGTCGTCGTGCCGTACCCCTTGGCGAACCCGAGTGGCCAGTAGTGCACTCCCGACACGATGACCGCGTTGGCGGGGTCCAGCACGCCGCGGTGCATCCACTGGCCGATCATCTGCGGCTTGACGGAGTAGAGCGCCGCGAACTCCTGGTTGCCGACCAGGAACGGCTTGCCACGCTGCATCCCGCTCTCCTTCCCGCCGTGGGCCTCCCAGTGCGCACAGATCATAATTGGTCTCGCACACCGAAGCCGTCGGCGAGCCCGCTGGTATCGTGAGAAGCGGTCTTCCAAGAGGCCCGAAGCCCCCCACCTCACGGTGGGGGGCTTCATTTGCGAAGGCGGGTGCTCTCAACTCAGGCTCTGCTCTGCGGTTCCTGTCGTGCGCAGCCACCTGGGAAGCAGCTTCTGCACGGCATCGAGCGCCATCACGCGGGTGAGTCCGGCGGCCACCGCGAGGGTGACGCCGACGCCGGCGAAAGTGCGCGGGATACCGGCGGCTTCGACGATCAGGGGCAGCGCGGCGGCGAGCCCGAGGAGGGTCTGCACGACGGTGCGTACCGTGCGACGGTTGGTGTCGGACATGTGGGGCTCACTTCACAATCTTGATCTTGTCGCCCGGGTAGATCTTGCCCGGGTCCTTGATGTCGTTCGCCTTGACGAGCCTGGCGACGGTGGTGCGGTACTTGACGGCGATCTCCGAAAGGGTGTCGCCGGTCCGCACCGTGTACGTGACGGTCTTCTCGCCGGACGAGCCGCTGCCCGCCCCTGCCGGGATCTTCAGCTTCTGGCCCGGGTAGATCGTGTTCGGGTGGGCCTTGAAGGAGGGGTTCGCGTCCAGCAACGCGTGCAGCGTGACGCCCTGTCGAGCCGCGATGCCGGACAGCGTGTCGCCGCTGCGGATGGTGTAGGTGCGGCTGCCGCTGGGCAATGGCGAGTCACCGGACGTACCAGCACCCGACCCCGTCGAGCTGCCCGACGCGCCGGCCCATGCCCGAAGGGCGGCGGCGTTGGCGAAGTTACCGAGGTTCGTGTCGATGGGCGTGCTGGTGTACTGGTGGAACTTCCATTCCGCCTTGATGCTGGGCCGGCCCGGCTTTCCGTTGTACTGGGCGATCCACAGGCCGTCGCCGGCGTACGAGGTGGTGTCGCGGGTGGTCCAGTAGTCGACGTTGCAGTACAGGATCACCCGGTGTCCGGGCGCCTTCCTCTTCACGTACTTCAGCCACGCGTCCTTCTCGGCGCAGGACACTCCCGGGTCCTCCCAGTCGAGGGCGAGGATGTCCCCGGCCCGCAGGTTGATCTTCGACAGGAAGTAGTCGGCCTGCGCGGTCATCGAACCGGGCCGGACGAAGTGGTAGAAGCCGGTGACGAGGCCCGCGTCGCGCGCGGTCCCGCGCTGGGCAACCCACTTCGGGTTGGTGTAGGACGTGCCTTCCGTGATCTTGACGAACGCGAAGTCCAGTCCCTTGGTGCTGAAGTCCGTCGCCTGATACGAGGCGACGTCGACTCCCTTGACGGTCATGTGGCGCGTACTGCCTTCTCCCCCGCGCCGTTTCTGGTGATGGTGTGCCCGCCGGTGATGGCTACGGGCTGCCCCGCACCGTCGCCCACAACTGGAAGACGTAGATGACGGGCGGTGCGACGAACGCGGAGATCACCCATCGACGAGTCGTGGTCTGCCGGGTCTGGTCCTCCTCGCGGGCACGGGACACTGCCTTGAGGTCCCGCTCCAGAGTGTCCAGGCGCTGGGTGACGGTGCGCTGGTCCGCGCGGTAGACATCCACGGTGACCACGTCGTCAAGGCGTGCAGCCAGCGAGGCGAGGTCGCTTCGAAGGTCGTCGCGGAGTTGGGCCATGCCCTCTCGCTGGTCGGCACGCAACTGCGCCAGGGTGCGGTGGAGTTCCCACAGAGTGGGCTCACCGCCAGGTGGCAGGGTCACGGTGGCTCCTCGCCAGATCCGGCCCCGCGCCGTTGCTCCATGCTAGGGGATCACCCCTCGTACGTCTTGAGGCATGCCTCTGCAAGATCGAAGTGCGCCCGAGTGCCGTGCTCGGGAGCTCAGGTGATGGCCTGACCGGCGTAGTCGTTGGCTGAGCCGCAGTCTTCTACAAGGAGATACGCCACGTTGTCGGCGTTGGCGGTGACGGTCCATGTCTGTGCCACTCCGCCTTGGACGCCGGTCCAGCACAGTGCGGTTGTGATGGTGCTGCCTGTGGTGTTGGTCAGGATGGTCTGGAAGGAGACCGCCGCGTTCGCCGGGGAGCCTTGCAGGTTGCTGACGCGTATCTGGTTCTTGTAGATCGTCCCGGAGACGTTGTTCTTCCGGATCCGGTACAGCGCGTAGTTGCTGCTCGGTGCTCTGTGGAGAGCCCAGACGGAGACCCTGTAGGCGCGGCCGGTCTCGAAGGTGATGCTGTCGGTGGTGATGATCGCCGTCTGGGTGCTGGAGAACGTGACGTCGGTGGTGAGGGTCTGCTGGGCGACGAACCCCCGGCCCTGGGCTCGTCCGTGGACGCTGAGATCGCGGTCGACGGCGAATCCGCTGGAGGTGAGCCTGGCGGAGGACTGCGCCGAGTCGCTGGGGGCGTCGCGGACGTACAGCTCGATGGAGGAACCGACGCTGGACGTGTCCGCCCCGTAGCCGTTGATGTAGGCCACGCCGTTGCCGCCGAGGTCGTTGGCGTGCAGGTTGAACACGGACCCCGAATAGCCGGGGACGTGCGCCTGCAGGAACAAGCCGGTCTCCTGGGCTGACCCGCTCACCTTGGGGGCGGTGAGCGAGATGCTGGGGATCTCGTAAGTGACCCCGCCTTGGAAGCCGTAGGCGAGGGCCGTGCGGAGTTCCGCTGGCGCCGATTCCTGGGCAGACCCCGAGTAGAACGCGATGAATCCCGTCTCCGGGTTGGTGTTGCCGGGGCTGATGACAACGCGCTGACCGGTCGCCGCGGTCCGCAGCACACCGCCGGTGATCGTGGCGCCGCTGATGAAGGCGCCTCGGATCGTCTTGCCGTTGATGGCGTCGGCGTCGAGCATGGCCGCTGTGATCGACCCCGCGGTCAGCAGAGCGATCCGGGCCGAGTTCGCCTCCAGGTGGTCACCGGTGATGGAGGAGAACTTGATCTCCCTGCCAGTGATGGTCTGGGCGACGACATTCCGGCCGACCACCGAGTCGGCTGCCAACTCGTTGGCGCCGATGGACTCGGCGAGGATGAGGCCGGCCACGACCAGGGTGCGCAGCTCGGCGTTGTCGAACCAGGCCCGCCCCTTGGTGACTTCGGAGGCCTCCACCACCAGTGCGGCGGACACGGTGTCGGGCGGGGCCTGGACTTGGGCTGTCACTCTCCTCCACGGTCCGCCGAGGGTCGGTGCTTCAGCAGCCTCGCCGTAGCCGATGACGGCTCCGGCCGCGTCCTGGTACCGCAGGACGATCTTCGTCCCGGTTCCGTCGAAGTTCTCGGAGACCCGGTAGTCCACGGCGATGAAGTGCCGCTCGCCGGGCAGTACCGGGAACTGGCTCAGGACGAGGTTCTTCCACGTCACGGTGTCGCTGGTGCAGTCGACCGTGAGGGCTTGCGGCGAGTCGGCACCCGGGGTCGCCAGGGTCCAGTCCGGGCGCTGCCCTTCGGGGAGTTCGGCGAGCAGGGCCAGGGTCGCCGGGCCTTCGAACGACGGATCGGGGACCAGGTTCCCTACGCCGACGGCCAGTTGATCCGGACCGATCGCACCGAGTTGCACCTTGGCCCGCGTAACGGCCTCGTCCGCCAGCTTGGTCTCGGTGATGATCCCTTCGAGGACGTCCTCGGCCACGACGACCGCCGGTTCGACAGGTCCAGCCTGGTCGGACGGGGTGGAGGCGGTGCCAGAGGTGTTACGGGCCACAAGCCGTACGTACAGCGGCTGTTCGGCCGGTACGGGGATGGTGCCGCCCTGAGGCGATTCGAGCGTGGCCCGCAGAGTGCCAGGATTCGGCTCGAAGCCGTCTGTGGTGGAGGTGTGGATCTCCAGGCGGGCCCAGTCCAGCGGCACGGCAGTGGTGTCGGTGAAGGCGCCGGTCCAGGTCACGGCGATCCCGCCGAGGACCGGTACGGCGGTCGGTGCTGCTGGGGTGGGCGGGGGTGCGCCGTTGACGGCGGTCACGCCTGAGGTGCCGTCGGGCTGCTGGCCGATGATCGCGCGCAGTGAGCCGTCGTCGTCGAAGACCTCGACCGCGCCGTTCTCGATGGAGGAGTACGCCAGGCGGGCCGTGCGGGTGGTGCGGGCGAGCTGCTTCTCCAAGGCTGCGACCCGTGCGGCAAGGCGGGCGATCTCGGTGGTCACGTGGTGCCTCCTCCGTAGGTGAAACGATCGGCGCGCTGCATCTGGATCACGGCGTGCTCCTGCTCGTCGCCGGAGGCGGGTTTGATCTGCCAGCCGGTGATGCGGCCCCAGGTGTCGAAGTCGGTCCACTGGTCGTAGACGCGGACACGTACGTCGTCGCCGATCTGCCAGCTGCCAATCGGCGCCGAGGGGTGGTCGCGGACGGTGATCTCGGTGACGTCGCCGATGACCTGCCGGGCGACGCGTTCGGTGCGGGCACGGGCGGCAAGGCGGTCGTTGGCCTTCTCGGAGTGGACCTCAAGGAGGTATTCCAGGCGCAGGCGGTTGTCGCGTACGGCGTCGATGGCGCGGCGGCGGTTGCGGCCCTCGCCGGCGCCGAGGGCGACAACGACCTGAGCGGCATTGTCGGCGTCGTACTCCACGGGCACGGCCTTGAGGATGTTGACGCCGGTGGTGAAGGAGATGTCGGTGCGGCGTCTACCCAGGCGTGGCCAGCCGAGGCGGATGCGCATGCGGGGTGTGCCCCTGTTCCAGGTCACTTCTTCCGTCCACTCGGGGCCGCCCTCGACCACGGTCATGTCGTCGACGACGTCGCCCAGGCTCGGGGTGTCCCACCAGTTGACGCTGTACGGGTCGGCGGGTGTACCGACGGTGACCTTCGAGGTAGTGGCATCCACAGCGACGCCCAGGTCGCTGTCCGGCTGCTCCTGGACGTACGCCCACACGTGCCGGATCACCGTGCAGGGGTCGGCGTACGTGTAGGGGCCGCGGCCGCCCAGGTTGCCGTGCAGGTCGTGGCGGCGGTACGGGTACGAGCCAGGCCCGGCCGCCTCGACGTGCAGGGCCTGCCCCTCGGGGGAGGCGCGCCACACGATCCCGCCCCACATCAGCCGGGCGTCCCGTTCGGCGAACAGCAGCGTGTTGCCCGGATCGAGCTGGGAGCGCACCAGGTGTGCCAGGCGCGGTTCGATGGTGCCGAAGAACCCTCCGCCGGCCGACAGCGCGGGCCCGAACTCGACCCCGGTCAGCGGCAGATCCCACGCCACGACCTCGCCGGTCAGCGCGCGGGCGGCGATGTACCGGTAGGTCATCAGAGGGTGCCCTCGGTGAACTCGACGTCGGCGATCAGCGAGGTCGCCGCGTCGACCCCGAGGTTGCCCCACTCGTCCCTGGAGGGCCGGGTACGGACGTAGAGGTCCTGGGTCGTGCCGCGCAGTGCCGCAGCGACCGTGATCGTGTCCGCGAGGACGACCGTGGAGCGCCGTACGCCAGAGCCCTGGTCGTCGTCGATGGAAGTGATCTGCCCGAGGTCGGTGCCCAGGACGGTTCGCATGTGCGCGAACACGTCGGACTCCGACAGGCGCAGCCCGGCGATGGTCACCACCAGTTTGGCGGTGGTGGCCCAGGCGGGGACCGGGACTCTCCAGCGGGCCGGGGCAGGCCAGTTGTACCACTGGCCGTTCTGGGCGATCAGCCTGCTCAGCGAGGACGGGTACGCGGTGTACAGCTTGCGGTCCCGGCGCGGGTTCGCAATCCGCCGCAGATCCGTGATCATCGCGTTGGTGATCGTGGCCGTGTTCGCCGGGATGTCGAGGCGGGCCAGCGGGATCGCGGTCATGCCCGACGGGGCCGTGCTGGCTGTGGCGGACACACCGGACACGACGTGGAAGTAGCCGATGTCGTCGGCGGCCGGGTCCCGATTGCCTTCGTACTCCGGGTCTTCCACGCGCAGGCAGACCAGGTCGGAGCGGGCCGAGGAACCGGTCGGGGCGATCGGCACACTGGCGTCGCCCACGTTGTACTGGGTGTAGGAGCCCTGGCCCCACGCGGCGCCCGTCACGACGGCCGAGCCATCGCCGACGCGAACGCCGGCGCCGGGGGTGGCCCATTGCCTGACCTTCAGGTCGTTTCCCTCGGTCACGCCCTGGCTGCCGCGTGACATGTCGCGGATCATCATGCGGAAGGCTCGGGCGGGGTGGGTTCCGCCGTGGGTGAGCATGGGCGGCTGGATCAGCGCCATATCGGTGCGGCTCCTAACAAGGGCAAGGCCCTACAGGGCGGTGTACGCGTCCCGCCAGGACACGGTGAGGCGGGCGGTGTTGGTGTAGTCGGTCGCGCCCCACCGGATCTCGCTGGTGCCGGCGGGGATGGTGAACAGGTCCAGGCGGGAGGCGGCGGTGAGGGCCGCTGAGGCGTTGCCGGTGCCGTTCCTCAGCACCCAGCGGGTGCCGGGTCGGGTGTCGATCCGCAGGTACTCCCCCACGCCGGTGCTGTTCGTCAGCTCCAGGGCACGCCCGGTCTCCACGATCCAGACCCTTGGGTTCACAGCGGGACCGGTGATGGTGATGCTGGGCCAGGCGGGAAGGTCACCGGCGTTCGTGACCCAGCCGGGGCGCTCCATGGGGTCGGCGACCCCGGTGGTGATCGGCGCGGTCACGGGGGCGGTGAAGCCTTCGTCATTGTCATCGAGAGCCAGGGGCAGCGTGATCTGCTTCTCGGTGTCGTCGTGCCATCGCGGGTCGGTCGCACCGAATTCCAGAGTGAGCGGGATCCATCCGTACAGGCTCTGCGTCATGGTGACGGCCTCCACGCGGCGCACTCGCCCGTGCAAGCGGCGGACTCCCCGGCCCGGCCACAGCACGCGCAGTACGTCCAGCGCGCCAGCGGTCTTGCGGACGGACGGGTTGGAGGCCGCCCGGTGCAGCGCGGCCAGGGCCTCGTTCGCGGCAGCCGGATCGCCGGGGGTGCGGATTCCCGCCTCGATGGTGACCGTGCGCGGCCTGTAGAGGTCGACTCCGGGGAACGCGCCGTCGTCGGTGGGCAGTTCGACGTCCTGGGTACGCAGCTCCGGCGTTCCCAGTCCTGTGACGTCGCCGAGGAGGTAGGGGGTGCCGGGGCCGAGGAGGACGCCCGCGAAGTCGATCTGGTAGTCAGTGGTGGGGGCGGGCATCAGATGCGGCCTCCGCGCTGGGCGTTGCGCAGACGCCGCATGATCGCGGCGCCGATGTCGTCGGCTGTCCTGCGGTCTGCGGTGCCGTTGACGGTCACGGGCATCGAGCCGACGAGTGCGGCGGGCCGCTCCTCGCGTATGACCACGACCTGGATGCCGGCCTGTGGGCGGGCGTCGACGAGCCGGACGGGGCCGGGGCCGCCCGACGTGCTGAGCTGGTAGCCGAAGCGTGCGGCGACGTCCTGCAATACGGCGGTCGCCGAGCCGCGCTGGGTTTGGCCGAGCGGGATGAACGCCTCGCCCTGGGTGGCTGGTTCGGCGAAGCGCACGATGCCGTTGCTGGTGGCGTAGATGCCGGGGGTGAGGATGCCTCCGCTGAGGTAGGCGAGGCCTTTGGCGGCCTTGTTCAAGTCGGCGAGGAACCGGTTGGCCTTGCTGCCGCGGGCCTTTCTGATTCGGGCCTTGCCGAGGGTGGCGATCTCGATGATGCGGTCCTCGTCCAGCTCGGTTGCCTCGGCGACGTCGTGGATGCCGGTCTTCGAGGTCGTGATGGCCCCGATGATCGCCAGCAGGTCGGGCAGGTCCTCGTCGGGGATGGTCTTGTTCGCCGACTTCGCGGCCTTGTTGGCGGACTTCGCCTTCTTCCTGGACTTCACCGCTTCGGCGGCCAGGGCCTCCGCGTCCTCGTCGCCCTGCTCGGCGAGGAGCGTCGCGAGGTCCTGGTAGCCCATCGCGGCGAGCCTGGCGAGGTTCGTCTCGAACGCCTTCTGGTCCTTGACTGCGGCCTTGAGCTGGGTGGTGAAGTCGCCCAGGGTGGCCTTCGCGATCACGCCCAGCCGCTGAAGGTCCTTCGTCATCTCTTTGAGGTACTTGGAGCTGCCGGTGGCCATCTTGCGGGTCAGTTCCACCCCGTCCTCGCCCATGGCCTCCAGGGCGTCGGCGACGTCCTGCCCGGCGCGGCGGGCCACCCTGGCGAGGTTCCTGCGCCAGGCGGCGGCCTTCTTCGACGCCTTGTCGAGGTTCTTCTCGAACAGAGCCAGGTCGAAGATCTCGACCTCCTTCCCCTTGCGCTTGACGGTACGCATCGAGTCCGAGCGGACCGATGACACCTGCACCAGCTCGGACAGGCTCGTGGGGCTGTACGACCAGCCGGACAAGCCGCCGTCGGCGTACCACTCGATGTGGCGGCCGCCGAGGCGCCGTACGGTCTCTTCGGCGATCGCCCGGGAGCGGACGCGCTTGGAGGGGTGAAGGGGTATGTAGCTTTCGCCCCCAGTGGAGGGCTCCGCCCACACTCGCCAGGCGCCCGCGGGGGCGACCTGCGCGACGTGGTTCTCACGTCGGATGCCGCCGTCGGCGTAGAAGTCGAGCACGGAGCCGTCGGCCTGCGGTGCCTGGATCCTGTCCGGGACGCCGTTGGCATCACGGTCGTAGGACGTGGCCTGTCGCTTGATGACCAGCGGGACGACGATCGGTGGCGGCTGATTCGCCGTCACGCTGACAGTGACGGTCTTGCTGCCGGGGATGCTCTGCACCGAGACCCCAATGGCGTCGAGCTGCGACTGGACGGCGGCCATGTCGCCGGATAGCAGAGCGGACGTGAGGGACGCGGCGGCCTGTGATCCCTTCTCCCGCGACACGACCGTGATCAGGTCGAGCATCCCGGCCCACGAGTCCCGCGCGTTCCGACCTGCCGTGTGGAAGGCTCCGACCACGCCTGCCAGGTCAGGGACCTTCACCTCCGCATCGGCGCCCCAGATCGCCTTGAGGGTGCCCATGGCCGTCTCGATCCGGCCGTCGAGGAGGGCGTCCTTGAAAGCGGCGGCCGAGTCCTGGCCCTTGCGCCGGGCGACCTCGGCGATCAGCTCCATGCCGCGCTCCAGCTGTTGGCGGGCGTCAGCCGAACTGGCCTTCGCGGCCTCGCCGAGCTGGCTGAACGCCATCTTCGAGGTGACCCGGGCGAACGCGGCCGGATCGTTCGTCTCCGACGCCTTCGCCCACTCGCGGGCGATCTTCTCGCCGTACTGGGCGGCGATCGCGGGCAGCAGGTCCAGGCCCTGCTTGTACGCCTCGGTGGACCGCGCGGCATCCTCGGTGACGATCGCCTGCATCTCGTCGGCGATCTTCGTCTTGCCCGCCCTCAGGCTCGTGACGAGTTCGGCGAGCATGGGCGCCGAGTCGACCCCGAGCTCGGCGAAGTGAGTGGTCAGGTCCCCGTACCCCTCGATCGCCAGCTCCGACAGATTCGACTGGAAGTCGCGCTGCGCCTCCGCCTGGGCGCGCAGTTCCCTCATGTAGTCGCGCAGCGACACCTTCGCGGAATCGGCGTCCTTGCCCGCCTTGCGCATGGCCTCGCCAGCCTTGGTCTGAGCGTCCTTGAACGCACGCGACGGGTCGACCGCGTCCCCCACCGCATCAGCGAGGGCCTTCATGTCCTCGGTGTATTGAGGGGCGCCGTTCTTGTCGAGCGGGATCAGCTGGTCCAGGTTCCATGCCGAGTTGCTGGTGGCCTGCTGCCGGATCTTCGCGGCGATGATGCGTTCCTGCTCCAGCCGCTCCTCGTAGTCCTTGATCGACTGATTCCAGATCCTGCGCCGGTCGTCGAGCGCCTTCTTCGCCTCGGAGAACCTGGTGATGTTCTCCACCCCGCCCGGCTCCTGACCGGCCCGGACCTTCCGGCTGTACTCCATCGAGTCCTGGTCGAGCCGCGCCTTGAGCGCGGACAGCTTCGCTCCACCGGAGGTGATCGCGTCGATGGCTTCGTTGATGTCCACCCCGGCGTTCTTCAGGGTGTCGATGTCGTCGCCACCGGTGATCTGCTCGACCAGCTTGCGCAGGGCCAGCCCGCTGCCCTGCTGCTCGTCCTCGGTCTGCAGCGCCTCGACCAGTTCCTCCGTCGCGTCCTTCGCCTTCTGCTTGGACGCGGTGTACGCGGCGTATCCGAGGGTGCCGACGGCGAGGAGCCCGGTCAGCCCGGACACGGCCAGACCCGCTCCGGACAGGACGGTGGGCAACAGCGCGCCACCGGCCCGGGTCGCGGCCAGGTTGGTGCGGAACGCGGTGACCTGAAGGCTCAACTTCGCGAACGCGGCCCTCGCGATCAGGGCCGTGGCGACGAGGACGGCCAGCCCGGCCGCCAGGGTCTTTACCGGTCCGGGAAGGTCGTTGACGGCTCCGGCGAACACGTTCAGGGATTCGCCGACCGCCTGCAGCGCCGGCAACAGCGCGCGGCCCAGGTCGATGCCCACCGCGCGGGCCTGGTTGCCGAACAGCTGCCACTGCCCGGCTGTGGTGTCCATCTGGATGTCGTAGGCCTTCTGCGTGGCCCCGGCCCGTTCGACCTCGTTGGCAATACCCGCGTATGTGTCGGCGTAGTTCTGTCCGTCCGCCGCCGCGAGCGCCAGCGCGGCACGGGTCGCGCGGATGTCCTTCCACAGGTTCGCCAGGTTCTCCGCCGTGCCCCCGGCGGCCCTGTTGAGCTTGTTGACCACCACGTACAGGCCGTCCTGCTCCACCGCGGACGCCGCCGACTCATAACCCAGCTCCTGGATGGCCTCCTTCACCTGCCGGGTCGGAATCATCAGCCGCGTCATCAGCATGTTCAGGGCCGTCGCGGACTCGGCGGCCGGGATACCGGCCAGCGTGATCGCCGCCAGCGCCGAGCTGAGGTCATCGAACTCGACGCCGGCGGCTGCCGCCATCGGCACCACGTCTCCGAGCTGCTGCGCGAGTTCCTCGAACGAGATCACGCCGAAGTTGACGGTCTGGAACATTACGTCCATGACGTCGACCGCGTCCGCGGCTTCCAGCCCGTACGCCTTCAGGACGCCCAGCAGGGCGCGTGCCGAGGTCTCCGACGTGGTCAGGCCGGCGGCGGCACCCTGTGAGGCGACCTTGAGGATCATCATGGCCTCGGCGCCGTCGAAGCCCGTGCTGACGATCTGATACAGGCCTTGGGCCAGCTGCTCCGCCGTCTGCGGCAGCTGTGTGGACAGCTCGACGATCTGGTCGGTGAACGCCTCGATGTTGTCGCCCGTGATCTGCTGGGAGATCGTCATGACGTTCGCCATCTCCCGCTCCAGCGCGATGGCGTTGGCCACGCCGACACCGAGGACAGCACTGATGATCAGCCCGTTCTGCGCGAGGGACGCCGCCCGCTGGTTCCGCGCCGCGGCGAGTTCAGCCTCTGCGCGGGCAGTGCGCCGGGCCGCCGTCTGGGCGTTGCGGGCGGCGGTGCGCTGCGCCTCGTCACGGGCCGCGACTGCGTTACGGGCCCGGCCCTCCGCGGTCGTCACCACTCCGGCCGCGCGGGCTGCCGCCGCCTGTGCGGCCGCAGTCCTCGCCTGAGCCGCAGCGTGGGCCTGGGCCGCCCGGGCTGCGGTGGCCTGGGCAGCAGCAGCCGTCCGCGCGGCTGCCGCTGCGCCCCGCCCGGTGGCGGCGGCAGCACGCGCAGCCATCGTCTGTGCGAGTGCCTGAGCACGGGCGGCCCGCGCCCCGGCGGCCGACTGGGCCGCGGCGGCGGCCTGGGCACGGGCAGCGGTCCGGGCAGCGACTGCCTGCGCGCGGGCGGTGATCTGCTGCACCTGAGCAGCCCTCTGCGCGGCCTGCGTCACCTGCGCATGGGAGCGCACCATCTGCGCCGATGCCGCCGCCTGCGCGCGGGCGAGCCGCGTGGTGGCGGCCTGTACCTGGTTCAGTCGGCCACCGACACCGGCGAGTTGTCCGTCGAACGCCCGGAGCTGAGTCGCTCCTGAACGCAGGCCACTCGTCAGATGGCCGAAGTTGGCCATCATGTTGACGTACAGGTTGTACGTGCTGGCCACGGCTACCTGTCCTTCCGGGGCCGAAGCCCGATCTTGACCCCGCGCCCTTCCGGGCCCTCCGGCACCTGGTCCCGCTCCATCTCGATCAACTCGCACCCCGGGCAGCGGCTCGTCTCCGGGATGTAGGCGAACCGGTCACCACCGTGCGTCTCGTCCCACTCCGCCGCCCGGGTGCCGCAACCGCTGCACACCGTGCGGGTGTACGCCAACCACGCCAGAGCCTTCGCCCGGTCCAGGGCCGTCCACCGCCCCTGTCCGGCGCCGGTGAACTGCGAGTGCGGGATGCCGTACTGCGCGCACAGCTCCATCTCGGCCCGGAAGCCGGGATCATCGATCAGCCTTTTCCCAGGTCGGCCCGGAGGGTCTGGTTGGGCATCAGCGCGGCAGTGAACAACGCCTTGGCGTCCGCGTCCGACCAGGTGTCCAGGAGTTCCTGTGCATCGCTCTCGGTCATGCCGTCCACCGAGCACGCGGCGATCAGGGCGGCAGGGAACGTCTCGACGTTGTACTCGTGCCCCATGTCCGCCTGCGCCTCGGTCGGAGGGTGCTCACGCAGCAGCTGCGCCCACACCGGCTGGGGAAGAGCACGGAAGGTGAGCCGGATCGTGCCCTCCTCCAGCGCGTTCTCGGCCGCCTGGAGTGCGGCGACCGCGGCAAGTACGTTGGGGCGGGCCTGGACCCACTCCTCCCGCTGCTCCTCTGCTATGCCCTGCTCGATCGACTCCGCCGAGGCCGTGGTGCGGGCCTTGGCGAGCGCGAGAGCCGCTTCGTTGACGGCCGTCTTCAGGCGCGGCTCGTCGACGAACGTGACAGGGCGCTCGGGGAGTTGTCGGGCCCGGAGCCGGGCCATCTTCGCGGCCCAGTGCGCGTCCTTCGCGACGGCCTGGGCCGACGGTTCGTGCGTCGTCGTAGTGGTCGTGGTCGTGGTCGCGGTCGTGGCCATGCGGTACCCCCAGGTGGTCAGGCCGCGGCCGGGATGGCCGCGTCGAGGGTGGGCTCGGCGGTGACGGCGAAGCTGACCTTGAACTTCGCGGGCTCCGCGCTCGCTGTGAAGGCGGCCGCGCGGCTACCGACCCGGACGGGGAAGATGTCCATCGGCTTGCTGCCGACGCTGTCGCCCTCGCTGCCGGCGATGTCGCCCTTGCGGAGGATGACGATGTACCCCTCGACGCCCTTGGACAGGAGTGACTCCAAGGTGCCGTCGATCTTGTCCTCGTAGAACGTCAGGGAGCTGTTGTCGGCCTTGTCCTCACCGGGGATGTTCGACGTGAACTCGCTGGCCATGTCCGGGGTGTCGATGGCGGTGTTCTCCAGTGCCCAGCCCTCGATGTCGGAGATGGCCGCCGACAGGTCGGTGCCATTGGGGCTGCCCAGCTCCGGGCGGGTGGGGATGTTGGTCGAGGCCTCGATGGCCTTGAGGAAGAGGAACTTCGTGACGCCGCGGCGCATGTACCGCTGCTGCGTGACAGCCACTGACTCTCGCTCTCCGAGGACCGGCCCCGAGAGCGCACCGGAGGCCCGTCCCCTACGAATCGCGCGATGCGAAAGGGGAGTTCGGCCCGTACCGGTGTGGCCGGGCGTCCGCGACAGGGCCTCCGCGGTGAGGTGGCTGATACGTCAGGACCCGAGAGTGGTCACGGTGAGGACGTACCGCTGCACGTAACTGTATACGCCGCCACTGACGGTGACTCCTTCCTCCTTGTCGAGCTCCCGGCCAATGACTGCACATCCGGCGACGGTGACGGCGTTGACGAAGTCGCCGCTGCTCGTCCGACCGAGGATCGCGGTACGCACCCTGTCGGCCATCCACTCCGCCTGCTCGGCGGTGAGGGCCACTGAGGTGACCTGGAACAGCACCCGGGCGTCTGCGTCGGCATCACCGTACGCGGGACCGGAGGTGGTGATGCCCAACGGATACAGCACGCTGTACGGAATCGTCGCCCCGCTGGGCGTGCTGGACGAGGTCGGCGCCGTACCGTACCCGCACGAGCGGGTCGTCGCGGCAGCGAGCATCGACTGCGCGGCCAGTGACACGAGCCGACCGGAGACGGGCATGTCCACTCCTCCTCTTTGTCCGCGTGGTTGAAGCGGCGGGTTGGTGTGCCGACCTCCACGCCGAGCAGGGAGTAGGGGGGGCAACCCCGCCGATGCCGCACCGCCATCTCGGTCGAAGGCTCGATCGTCCTCGCGTCGTCCCCTTGCTTCGGTGGCCATGACCGTGCGGGAGGAAGGCAGCCGGTATCCGTTCTGCTGGCGCGCTTCGTTGGCTGCATGTGCGGAACCGTGCTGACATTGCCGCCGCCACTCACAGCCCGTCGCGGATGGTCTCGCCGAGCGTCGTCAGGAAGAGAGGCCGGATCTCCTCGACGGCAGGTCCGACATGCGGGAAAGGTGGCTGGTTGAAGACTCTTCCCAGCGAGTCCTGGCCAACGAAGCCGAACTCCAGCCTTCTGGCCTGGGGCTTGCTGGTACCCACCACGGCCGTGACGGAGACAGCGTTCGCCGACACCTCATGCGTCCATGAGCGGCGGTAGTCGCCGGTCGGGGCGTTCGGGCCCGGCCGACCGCTGGCCTTCGCCTTGATGCGGGTCTCCAGCAGCATCGCGTAGTGCCGGACCACCCCCGTCACCTCCGGCAAGGTCCTGACGGCACGAGCGTCCAACTGGGCGGCGATCTGTAGCGCGTTGGAGTACACCCCAGTCGGCGGGCGGGCAGTCGTGCGCGGAGTCCGCGAGGAGGCCACGAGCTATTCCTCCTGCGCAGACGGCTCGTTGGCGCCCTGCCACTGGCCGAGCGCCCATTCACGCAGCTGGGCAAGCATGACCCGAGTGAGCTCGTGCGGTCTGCCGTCCATCAGATCGTGCCGGGCCAGTGCCGCCGTCTCCAGCTCACGGGGATCAATCGCTTCAAGAAACGCGGCGGCGGCCGGCCCGGGGTCCGGCGGCTCACCGACCACCACACGCGCAGTCCCGTCGAACACGGTGCCCGCCGAGGCGCTCGCCGACAGCCACACGACCATCTCGGCTACCTCGCTGGCCCGGTGGGTGATCGTGTAGGCGGCCAACAGTTCGGAGACGTCGTGCCCGTCGATCTCCACCACGGCGCTGTGGCCGGAGGCGGCGACTTTCACGGGGCGCACATCAACAGCCATTGCAGATTGCTCATCTTTCAAAAATGTCACCTAAATAACCTAAGGCCAGTCAGTGTCGGCGGCGAACCCCTCCCCCAGGCACCACCGATCCCCGGGTTTCAGGCGCCGGTGAAGCCTCGGCAACGCCGCTTCCGATCACGGTGGCGTGATCTCGTCCAGGCGGGTAACCCGCGCGATCTCCACCGTCGACGCCTCCGACGGATCGAGGACCTGCCACACCCGCCCCAGCGTCGCCGCATGTTCCGCCGCCGCCTCGATGACCTCCACCCGGTCGTAACGCGACGGCACCGGCGTGGAGATCGGGGTAAGAAGCCGGTACCAGGACACCGTGTCATCCAGCCACTCACGGCCCAGCACATGCTGCGCAGTAACCTGCCCGTGCCCAGACAACACCGCGCCAGGGCCCTCGTACACGAGAGCCGAGGGCACCGGGCCAAGCAGCCCCGTTTCGGAGTCCAGAACCGCAGTGCCAGTCGGCCGGCTAATGCGCACGGTGTCGACCAGCACCACAGCCTCCAGGCGCTGTCGCTCCTCCGCCGTATCAACGGGCGTACTCACGCGGCACTCCCACTACTCTGCGTCTCCTGATCCAGCCAAGTCGTACGCACCACGGCGAGCGTGGACGTCTCCCCAATGTCGAGCACCCGCCAAGTACGGCCCACCGCCACCGGATCGGCGGCAGCCGTGATCATCACCGTGTCCTCACGGGAGGCAACCGGCGCGGCAAGCGGAGTGAGCAGCTTGTACCGGGACGTGAAGTCGTCCACGTACGCCTGCCCTTCGAGATGCAGCACGATGCCCGGACCTCCATCTGGGAAGATCCCACCCGGCCCTTCGTACACGGTGACAGGCGGTCCCGGCTCGTACTGCCCGGTGTCCGGGTTGAAAACCGGCTCACCCGGTCGGTAGATCCTCACCGTGTCGGTGAGGATCTTCTTCTCGACGATCTCGCTGACGGCCCCAAGGGTCAGTCCCTCATTTACAGGAACGCTCATGCGCCTGAGCGTAGGCGGCGGCACAGACAGCCTCAGGCGCAGCACAGATCGCCAAAGCACCTCCTGGATCGGGCCACGCCTCAAACCCAGCCTTGTCCAACTTCCGTGCCACTTTCGTCCTACTTCCAGCGGGCGTTCGCTGCAACGTCCTACCGCTGTACTCCGGCAGCAAGGCACCGTGCACCCCTGGGGAGTTCGCCGCGTTCGACCCGGTACAGGATGTCGCCTTCCCGCCGGTCTGCGTGTCGAGTGAATCCCCGCACCGAAACATGTCGGACCCTGTGGATAACTTCGAGGGCCCGAAGGCGGGTGGGGCGCCCGCTGTGTTCCCCGGCCGGGCTTGCCTCTGTCGCTGGCCAAGACGTAAGTAGTAGAAGACGACATCCGAGTTGTCGCCGGAGGCCGAAAGCGGTCGGGGGCTCGCGCTGCTGGACGCCGTCGTGGACAAACGGGGTGTGGGGCCGAGATCGGGTGGCGGCAAGGCGGTCTGGTTCCAGTGTGAAATGCCTTGACCAAAAAGTCATGTACACGTAACGTCCGGGCCCTCTAGATGCCCGGGCGTACGCATGTCCATCCCCCCACCGCCTGGGGCTCCCTCGTATCCGTACCGGGAGAAAAGGACGTACCCCTGTGGGTTTAAGACGTGTGCGTCTCAGACGCGCCTTCCTGATGCTCTGCGCAGTGATCGTTTTGCTGGCTGCCACCGCGCAGACCCCCGCCCTCTCGGCGCCCGGGCGTGCCGGTGGGCCGCCGGGGCCCGCGGCCGGAATGGCCGGACAGACCAGGTCGCCCCAGCAGGAGACCGCTGCGGAGGCCACCGAGCCGCTTCCCGCGGCAGCGAAACAGAGCTTCAAGAACCAGAAGCAGGCCGATCGCAAGCCTCAGAAGGTCGAGGAGAAGCGGTCGAGGATCAAGCAAGGCGTCAGCTGCGACGAGCTGAGGCGTGATCCGGCGAAACGCAAAGGCGGCGCGGTCTGCGTCGAGGAGAGACGGGCCCCCGCCTCAGCCGCCCTTACCGCGGCCGACGCCCTCCCCGTCTGGTGCGACGGGGGCACGGCCCTCATCCAGGTGACCCGCTTCAGCATCTGCTCCGTGCGGTACTGGGGTGTCATCGTCTGGGACACCGACGGCAGCGAGCTCGGGATGGCCGACATCACCACCGCGCAGGAGATTGACACCGAGCCCAGGCAGTCGGACTTCATGGAGGAGTTCTACATGCGGGTCGATCGCATGGATCCCGCCCTGGCCACCGTGACCGTCTCCGCCAACACGGAGTGCAACTACCTCACCGGCTGCTCCGACGGCGGGCAGGACCCGTGGGTCGGCGAGCTGCCCCTGCCCTCGGTCGGCTACTGGTGGGAGGGCACCGTGCATCGCAGCTGGACCGGGGCGAACGGCCACGACTCGATCCTGATGCTGTGGACCCTGACGTTCACCAAGCCGGACAGCGGCAAGAGCTCCACCGTCTCGTGGGGCGGGTACGACTACGAGATCCGCTGCGACGACGAGATCGGCGGCACCGCGGGCTGTGTCGTCCCCAGCTACACCCCGACGATGGTCGTCGACGGCTCCGCCTACCCCGGCGCCCGTGACTACATCGGCCGCGTCCAGGCGAGCCTGGAGTCCCACATCGGCTGGCTGGGCATGGGCGAGGCGCTGCACCGCGAGGGCGACTCGACGGTGAGGGAGGAGAACCGCAAGAAGGTCTGTGACAGTTCGTGGGTCAAGGAGGACCGCTTCGGCGGGAAGAGCTATCCCGACCCCGACAGCATCGAGTGCGACGAGTTTCCCTTCGCCGCCACCAAGGAGAGCGGCGGCCAGACGGGCATCTCCTCGGGGACGGAGTGCCAGCAATGGACGGTCTGGCCGGGGGGTTCGGGATCCGGATGGCCGTCCACGGACTACGCCGTGCAGGCGTGGACGAAATCCGGCACCACCGGCGAGTGCGCCCGCGCCAGCATGCCCAGGAGGCAGAACGGCGGCGTGGGCACCGCGCTCAGCAACTTCTACCAGAACCAACGCATCCTCGACAGCGAGGACTTCTGGCTCGACTCCGGCGCGGCCTCCGTCTACGAGGACCCGGGCCCGGTCAAGGCCCACCAGCCGAAAAGCTGCTCTCTGAAGTCGCCGGTATTCTCCGAGGTGACGCCCGGTGCGGCCCCGCAGAGCGCCTTCCTGGACTACGCGAGGAGCACGCCGAACGGCTGGACCGGCGGCGACTCCACCTACTCGGTACGGCTACCCGACGGCCGTAACCTCTGGCTCTTCTCGGACACCTTCCTCGGGCCGCTCAACTCGGACGGCACCAGACCCACCAGCGCCCCACTGATCAACAGCTCCTTCGTCATCCAGGACGGTTCGAACCTGACGACGATCACCGGCCCGAACCGGACCGCGATCATGCCCAACAACGATGCCGGCCACTGGTACTGGCTCGGCGACGGAATGATCGCGGAGCGCGGCGGCACCAAGTACCTCCAGGTGATCTTCCAGGAGTACTACCGCTTCGGCGACGGCCTGTGGGACTGGGGCTGGCACCACAGCGTGCTGGCCACCTTCTCGCTCTCCGACCTCAACTCTCCTTTGAGTGTCGTCCCGTTGCCCTCGGCCGGGGGCGTCACCTGGGGATCGGGCATCCTGCCGTCCAGCAAAAGCGGCGACGGATACACGTACATCTACGGCGTGGACGACGCCCCCACCAAGAAGTCGATGCGCGTCGCCCGCGTCCTGGGCGACGACCTCAACACCCGCTGGGAGTTCCTCGACCCGGCGAACAACCGGTGGGCACTCGATGAGCGGCGCACCTCCAACACTCTGACCGGCGTGGCCAACGAATACAGCGTCACCCCCTGGAACGGCCAGTTCATGCTGCTCACCCAGGACAGCAACCTGGCCTTCAACGCCCAGGTGTACTCCTACTCCTCCTGCGATCCAGCAGGCGGATGGTACAACCAGGCAGAGGTGTACAAGATGCCGGAGACCGGGCTGTGGGGCACGTACGGCGACGAAAACATCTTCGCCTACAACGCGCACATACACCCGCAACTGAACTCCGACGGAACCCACTTCACCTTCAGTTACAACGTCAACACGTTCGACAGCCGGGTCTCCGAGGAAGGCTCGCACTACAAGGACCCCAGCATCTACAAACCCCGCTGGGTATCCTTCGCCGTTCACCCCAATCCCTGCCCACCGAGATGCTGACAGGATGACGGAATGACCGACGGACTCCGCTGGGTGTTCGAGGCGTACCCCTTCGGTTACAGCCTCATCTTCTGCGAGGACCTCACACCGGAGGAGGTGCTTCAGCGACTCGGCGCCCGGCGCGAGTCCGTCTTCCCGCTCACCCGAACCGAGGCCCAGGAGATCGAGGTCCGCAACGCGGCGGACGAGCCGTACGACCTTGACCACCTGGACGACCTGGATGTGGAGGCGGTGGAGGAACGGGGTTTCCTACGACGCGAGACGGACGCCGTGATCCGGGCCGGGGCGATCGAGGGCTGGTCCTTCGCGATCCAGGCCTCCACGTCGTATGTATCCTCCCGCGGCTACCTTCCCGAACTCTCCCGGGATACCCGGGTCATCGCGGCCAGCCGGGACGTGAATGCCGTGCAGCGGGTGGAGTACGCGGTCGACGGGCGCATGCTGTCGTCCTTCGACCCCGGGATGCCCGCGTACGACGACGGCGCCGATCCGGCGGCGTTCGGCTGGCCGTCGGAGAGCGAGGGCATGAGTTCACCGCAGGTGCTGGAGTATCTGGAGAGCCGGTTCGGGCTGTGGGTGCCGAAGGACTCCGAGGGGCAGCGGCTGCCAGCGGCGGGATTGTCGACGACCGGCCGATGAGTCACAGGGCACCCGCGGCGCCGGCAGCCCGGCCGCAGCCCTCGCGGTGTTCAAGCTCGTCGAGTCCGCCCAGGCCCGCTGGCAGTCAGTCACCGGAGCCCACCTGGTGCCCCTGGTCCGTGCGGGCGCCCGGTTCGAGAACGGCGTCCTGGTCGAGCGCCCTGAGCCTGCGGTGGCATGACCGTCGAAGTGTCAGAAACTCACTGGTCCAGCTGAATCCCGAACCGTGATACTCGATGTTCATGACACGCGATAACGTCACCGGAGACATCCCGGTCAACCCGGCGTTGCGTCGGGTTCTGGCCCGGGCCGACGGCCCGGAACTGTTGGAACTGCTGGCCAGCGGGATGTCGGGCGCGGATCTGACCACGCTGCTGCTGGAGGTGTTCCGGCGCCGGGCGGACCGGCTCTCGCCGGCCGAGGTGATGCGGCGCTATCGCAGCGATCGGTTCGTGGCCCCAGCGCCGGTCGAGTTCGCCGCACTGCGCCGCACCGAGGACGCGTTGCTGTCGGCGTTACCCGACAACTTCGAGGTCCTCGTGCTCGCCCCGGTCGTGCCGCTGGCCGCGCATTCGGCCGTGGCGACCGTCGATCCGCGCAAGGTGATCGCGACTGTCCGGGGCAGCGAGGTGGCCGCCGATCCGACGAACGCACTGGCGCTGGAGGCATCGCACCGGCGCTCCGTGGCCCTGGCCGCCCATCCGCGTTCGCACGCGCCGGTCCGGCTGGCGGCCAGCCAGCGAGTGGCGCGTGCCCAGAGCTTCAACGGTCCGAGGAACCTCGCCCACTTCCAGCTCTTCGGTCTGGTGACCGCCGGCCGAGACACCGGCAACCGACTCTTTGAGCACCGGCACCTGGCCGAGCACCTGCAGTTCGCCGCCCAGGTCATGGCCGACATCGGGGCACAGGACACACAGATCAGACTGACCTTTCTGGAGGACGCGACTGGTCCGACCCTCGAACGGATACGCCACAGCCTCGCCGGGCTGCCAGGAGCAGAGGTATCCGAGGACCCCGACCGGGCCACCGGACGCGGCTACTACACCGGCATCTGCTTCAAGATCTACACCAGCATCGGAGGCCACCAGCTGGAAGTCGGCGACGGCGGCTTCGTTCAATGGAGCCAACTGCTCACCGGTAACCGTAAAGAACGCCTACTGATCAGCGGATTCGGCGTCGACCGCCTTGCCGAGGCCCTGACGTCGAAGCCGGGGCCTGGCGAGTCCTCATCGCAGCAGACAGATCGAGCAATCCACAAGTCTTGATTACTCGAAGATCTGGGCCGCCGGCCAGATCTCCTCGGCCCCCGCGACGGCCTTCGGTTCCGCCTCATACGACGGACTGATTGCCTAACCTCGATCTTGCATGAGGCTGTCAGCGGGTGTGTCAACTTCGACCAGCGTGCGTCGGAGCTCCCCCTCGCTGATGTCGAGCGCAGCCATCAGGTCGGCCCGAATTTCTGCCGGAATGCCGCCCCGGCCGAGCGCGCAGGCTTCCACCACGTGGCCGAGCTGTTCGGCTTGGAGACTCGTCAGGAGGCTGGAACATCCGGTGTGAGCGAGCACGTCGCGGGCCGCGTATCCGTCGCCCGTCGCCACCGTCTGATCAATGAGTTCCGCCGCGGCGCGATGCGTAGCGGATGGGTCGACGTCACTGGCGACATCGATGACGCAGAGACCCAGCCGGGTGTGGAAGACGGCCAGATCCGGAGTGCGGTCGAGCTGTTGATAGTGGTCCAGCATCGCGGTGAGATGTCCGCTGACCGGCAGGGCGGCCTGCCGCCGGGAGATCATGTCCAGGCAGGCCGTCACCGCGTTCTCCCAGGGCTCGCCCGGCGCGGTCTCCGCCAGGAAAGGCACGGCTTCGGACGCTTCGCCTGCCATGAGCCTGGCGATCACCGCGACCTGGCGGCCGTCGAGCATCCGCTTGCCGATCCCCTTGTGCCTCTGAAGGTGGGCGAGGGCATCCGTCCACCGGTCGACGCCGGCCAAGGCGCGGGCTCCGTCGGCCAGTAGTACGGCCCATAGCCACTGGTGCAGCTCTCGATGGTCATCCTCTGGCCCGCTGATGTGCTCGAACGACACCGCGCGCCCGTCGATCACGGCATCTGACCGGGACTTCACCGCGTGGAACAGTGTGTCGAGGAGGTCGTGTGCGGCTGCGCCGTCGCCGGAGCGGATCAGAAGCCGGGCCAGGTTGACCAGGGGTTCAAGACCGTACCGGGCGACCTTCGCATCCAGTGGCTGGGTGCGCAGGTACGCCTCGGAGTGTCGCCAGCACAGAGTGCGGGCCAGCTCAGGGAGCCCACAGTCGCTGGCGAGGAGCGCGGCTTTGTTGAATGCCGCGGCAGCCAGTGACAGACGGCCAGTGTGTTCGGCCTGTCGCGCCAGGGCGCCGATCTCCCGGACCCGCTCGGCAAGAGGAGCGCAAGCGGGCCGAGGGCGGGCGACCAGAGGGAACCGCCGGACTATCGGGCCGACGTCCATCTCACTGCCACTCGATGACGACCCGGTTGATCGGGTTGTCGAGGGCGAAACGGCCCGGCTTCGAGGAAAGCGGGGCGGCGTCGAGCGGCTGGATCTCGAACGCCACATCCCGGCCTCGGAAACCGCGGTCCCAGATGCGCATCTCCTCGGTCACCCGGTCGGCCAGCTCCTTGCCCGCTGGGCCGTGGCCGACGGCTCCGGCCTCGTAGAGCTGGTTGCCGTCC
Source organism: Streptomyces sp. NPDC002845 (assembly GCF_053591955.1). Lineage (NCBI taxonomy): Bacteria > Bacillati > Actinomycetota > Actinomycetes > Kitasatosporales > Streptomycetaceae > Streptomyces > Streptomyces sp. NPDC002845. The sequence continues at coordinate 92,233 of NZ_JBSFUU010000017.1, forward strand.
TGGTCCGTGTCGGCTTTGCGCAGGGTCAGGTAGGCGACGCTGCCGTGCTCCGCCGCCGCCATGGGACGGAAACCCTCCCTGAGCCGGCCGACTCCGATGGCCTTGCGATCGACTTCCATCCGGCTCAGGGCGTTGTCCAGGGTGCAGGACAACCACAGCCACATGAACTCCGGGGATTCCGGTCCCCGGAATGTCACGCCCGACCACGCCTCGGTGCCCGGCTGTTCGAGCACCCCGCTCAGGGCAGCCTCGTCAGCCTGCTGCTCCTCATTGAACTGGAGCACGACGGCACCGTCGTCGGTCAGCGAGACGAGGCGGCGAGGATCGTCGGCCACTCCGGCTCGCAGCGGCATGAACGTGCACATCTCGCTGCGGACGCTTCGCCAGTGGCCTGCGTCGTTCCGCTCGAAGGCGACGGCACGTGAGACGCTGCCGCGCAGTCGCATCGGCACGATGAGACGGCCGTCAGGTGTGAGCTGGTCCAGCCACGCCTGGGGGATGCCGTGAGCACCGACGGTGGCCACGATCCGGTCGTAGAGAGCACCGCCCGAGTGTCCGACCGCGCCGTCACCGAGGAGGACGGTCACGTTGCGCACCCCGGCCTTGTCGATGGCAGCGCGGGCCCCGTCGACAAGGTCCTGGTCCACGTCGAGCGTGAAGACGTGCCCGTCGGGGCCGACCAGGTGCCCGAGGTAGGAGGCGAACAGGCCACTGCCAGCGCCAGCCTCCTGGACCCGCATGCCCTTGCGGGCATCGGTGAGTTCGAGCATCAGCCCGTTCACCGTGGGCTGCGAGACCGCGCTGATGGAGACGCCCGCGTCGTCGAACTTCGTGTGGACGGGCCGGTCTGCATACGACTCCTCCAGGGAGGCATCGGGCTTGAACTGGCGAACGAACACGTCGCGGGGCACGGTCCGTACGGCCGCGTCTACCGCATCAGTGGTCACTGTGCCCTGTGCGCGCAGCCGGTCGGCCAGCTCTCCGCGGAGGTGTTCGGCGGTACGGGTGTCGTCGGTCATTTGAGTGCTCACTTCGTTGAGGCTAGTGCTGGTTTTGCTGGTCCTCGGTGCCAACGCGGCGCCGTCCCTCGTTCCCATGACGGTCTGTTTCGCCAGGGTTGACAAGATGCTCTGGTCTGCGGCCGACAGGCCCAGACGGTTCCATTGGAAGATCACGTGGTGGGCTATGACCGCTCGCAGGCCGCGTTCCAGGACGCCGCGCCAGCTGAGGTCTGCGAGCTGCCGGCCGGTCTGCTCGAATGCGGCGATCCAGTCGGCGAGTGACGCGAGTGGTCCGCCGTTGACCAGGTTGCTCGTCGGTCCGACGTCGACGGTCATCAGGCGGCGTACGGCCTTCTTCAGTCGTTCGGAGATGGGTGCGGTTTTCCTGGGCGGTCGTTCGTCGGCGACGCGGGCCCAGACGTCGCCCTGCTCGTACCAGTCCAGTCCCGCGCTCCTCATGAGCACGCTGGGCAACAGGATTCCCAGCTCGCGCACGCCGAGTTCGGTCCCTTCGGCGGATTGCGAGCGGGCCAGGTGGTCGAGAACGTTGCGGCTGTCGTGCTGGAACAGTTCGTGGGCGATGTCCATCCCGGCGGGGCCGCCGAAGGCGTGGACCTCCGGTTCGTAGATGCCCGGGGTCCATCCGGTGATCTGGCCTTCGGTGGTCAATGCGTCGAGAAGCGTTTCGAGGTGTCGGTGTGCGCGGCCGTCCGCGGGGAGGTAGCGGAGCCGAAGGCCGGGAGGCTTGCGGATGAACCACCAAGAGATGATCGCGCCGTCGACGACCAGCGCCGTCAGCTCGGGGTGGAGGCCTTCGGCGGCCAGTCGCTCGGCGGCGTGCTGATCGGTGCACTCGATTCCGTACTGCGGCCAGTGCTGCGTGGGCTGCATGGTGTTGCCTTCCTTGGGGCGCCAGGTGTCAGTTGATGAGGAGGAATGCGTCCCAGCCGGAGAGCGGAGCGCCGGTGCCGACGGCGAGCAGGGCCAGCGCGACGCCGGCTCCCCCTTCCAGGAGTCCGATGTCCCCACCGTCGGCTTGGGTGAGGGCGGCGGCCACGGTGTCCGGGGCGGTTCCGATCTCTTCGAGGAGGTGCGGAATGCGGGCGGGGAGGTCCTGGGTGAGCGCGTCGGCCGCTGTTTGTGCGGCGATGTGGGCCATGCCGGCGTATCCGTGGCACAGGCTTCGGTCGGTCGTTGCCGCGAGTTGTCCGGGGTCCGTGAGTGCCCTGACGAGTGCCCCTTCGGCGGCCTGCTGTCGTTCGGTGTCGCCGATGGCCAGGGCGGCGAGTTGCTGTGCTCGCGCGTGCCCGGCAGTGCCGTAGCACCAGGAGGGCCTGGAGGGATGTACGGCGAGTGGTCGTTCGCCGCGGTACTGGGCGCGGGTGACCAGGTGTGGCCACCAGGGACCGACTGGGCTGTGCTGCCGCCAACGGTCGAACCAGGCACAGATCCGTTCGATCGCGGAGAGATGGCCGCTCACGAAGATGCCGTTGCGGGCGGCGAGGGCGAGCAGCGCGAGCGGACCGCCGATGCCGTGGGCCATGCCGTGGTTGGAGTGCCCTCCCGGGTAGTTCGGGGAGGGCACTCCGGAAGGAGCGAGGTCGCTCCACCAGCCCGGCAGCAGCTCGGCGTCGCCCTTCAGCGGCTCGGTCAGACGCACCAGATAGGCGAGGACGTCGCGCAGGAGGTCTGCGTGCACTGGGCGTCTCAACAGGTACGCGCCGATGCCGGACAGGCCCCGGATGCTGTCGAACTCCGCGAGAGCTGGATGTGCGGCTGCGTCTATCCGGGCGTGGGCGCGTTCCAGGCGATGCCGCGTCGTTTTGGCGATGTTGCGGTCCAGCGTGTCCAGGGCTCGGGCGTACTGGCCTGGGCGGTCGGCTGCCGCGTTCAGGGCGAAGGCGACCGCCGGGACGCCGTAGTGGAGGTGGCTGTCCTCCCAGGACTCGATCTGTCCTGCGGCTGCGCAGGTGAGCCAGTCGTGGGCGCGCTGCCATGGCCCCAGGCCCGTGCGGGCAAGCTCAACGTGCAGCAGTGCGACTCCCGCGGCCCCGTAGGCGAGGGACTGCGGGTGCCAGCCCTGCGGAAGGCCGAGGTGCCGGGCGGTGGATGGCGTGGCCAGCCGGTCGGCGACGGCTGCGGCGATCTGTTCAGCTGCTTCCGGGGGCATGGTCATCCTCCCTCTTCCACGGTGCGGGCCCGCCACGAGAGCGCGACGGCACGGGCGAGCCGACGGCAGGCCGCCTCGCTGTCCCGGTCGATGCCCAGAGCCCGGATGTGGTGAGCGTGCAGGAGAGAGTCGAGGACCGCGTCCAGCTGCAGTTCCTCACCGCGGGCCAACTCCTCGCGGTACCGGGCCAGGGCTTGACGCCGTGCGGTCCACGCCGCAGCGATGGCCGGGCCCCCTGGTACCGCCTTCAGCGCGCTCCAGGCGTCGGCGGGGTCGGCGAGGCGTACGGCGGTCTTGAGCAGGGTCCGGTCCATCGGCCGGGCAACTGCACCACGGGCATGTTCGAGCAGCCAGGTCATACCGGCCTGGGTGCTGCCGGTGAAGTCGCACGCGATCGATACGAAGTGGATGGCGGCGAGGACCTGCGCAGGTGGCCGGTCCGGCACCGTGAACTGGGTGGCCAGAGCGGCGGAGTCGGCGACGAAGACGTCCTCGGCCGCGGCCAACGCCGAGCCGCTCCCCCAGCGGCCGGTCTCCGGGTGACTGCTCGCGAACTGCATGTCGCTCAGCAGCCCTTGCTGACGCAGGCTGCCAGCCCATGTGTTGATGCGCTGTGCCGCGATGCCGAACTCGGCCATGTCGGTTACGGCGATCCGCAGCCTCATGTGCCACTGCGGGTCACGGAATCGCGTGAACCACCACCGCGGTGGCGCGTCCCACGCGGCGAACAGCTCCGGCAGGTGCCGGGCCACGAGATGGGGAAGCCGGTCGGGGTGACCGTACAGCTTGGCGTGCAGCCAGGGCGGCGAGCCGGGGAGGTGGCCGTGGTCGCGTTCGACTGGCCTGCGCGGCTTGGCTGTTGGGAGTGGCGGCGCAGGCGGCCGGACGGCCGTCATCGTGGTCACGATCTCGTGGGGGCGTCCGCCGAACCAGCCCTGGGCGGGGTCTGTCGGGGCCTCGATGAGGATGGCGGACCCGGCGTTGACCTGGTGCGCCCGGAGCAGCACAAGGTGGGCGGTCTGGTCGAGGTCGAGCTTCAGGCGGTGGTCACCCTCGGCGAGGAAGACAGTGGACGCCAGGCGTCGCCGTTCCCGCCACTCGACCACCGCTTCGCTCCACTCGTCCCACGAGGCATCGCTGCCTGGAAGGTCGGTGGCTTCCAGCCGCCAGCGGGCCGGGGCCAGGACGGTTCGCCCGTAGCGCAGGCGCGGCAGGTACGGAAGGTGAAGTGCCGGGCCCCAGTCGAATCCGGTGACCACCGCGTGCTGGGCCCTGGCCACCTCGACGAGGAACCGCACCAGCGGAGGGGTGTGGGCCCTCAGGTCCAGGGCGTGCAGCATCGTGGGGGACAGTCGGCGTCCACGGGACAGCGAGACCAGGAACAACCGGTCCTTGGTGCACTGCACCGCCAGGTCCTGAAGCGGGATGACACGGCTGTCCGGCGCGCGGTGTTCGCCCACGCTGATCAGGTCGGACAGCATGTCGGGCGCCCGAGCGACGTGCGCGTTCGTCGGTTCGAGCGGCGGAAAGGACACCTGCACCGGCAGCGCCTCCGGGTCGGCGACCGTGAGCTGGTCGAACACTGTGGCTATCTGCTCGCGGTCCGGCCGCTTCAGCAGGCCGAGGAACCGGCCGGACATGGTGCCGGCCGCCCGCGAGGCGCTGACCACCCACAGTTCGAGGTCCCCGCGGTTGAGGGCGGCGGGCGAGGGGGCCGTGAGTTGGAAGCACAGCTCCATGTGCGGCGGGACCTGCACCCGGTCCTGGTCGGCCATGGCGAGTTCGCTCACCAGCCGCTCGTCCAACTCGATCTCACGGCGCCCGTCCAATGCCGCCCCCTGCGCCATCGCGAGGAGCCGCCGATGGCGGGCTGAGAGGGGCTCGCGCGGCTCGGGCTCACCACCCAGGTATCCGGCAGGCAGGCCGAGCCCGACATCCGGATCTACGAGGTCCAGCAGCGGCACGGGCGAGCCGACTCCGTACCGTGCGAAGAACCGTGTGAAGTAATCCGCCCATGCCGGGGTGCCGAACGGGTACAGGCTCAGGCGCGTGAGCACGCTGGCGGCAGTTTCCGCCTCTTTCGCCACCTCGCACGGCAAGGTGAGCGAGCAGTCGACCAGCAGGTCCACCGCCAGGGGGCGTCGCACGTCTGGGGCCAAGATCGTCATGTTCCTGATCGCGGCCGCACGGATGGTCCGGGCGTCCATGGCCGCGTCACCCCCGTTGTGGAGGTCCAGCAACATGCGGGTCTCGCGCAGCTTGCTGACCAGTGGCGCCACCTCGACGATCCCGTCAGCGCCCGCGATCTCCAGCTGCTCCAGCACGTGTCCGAAGGCGTCGCCGATCCCCGAGTGCGCCTGCAGGGAGGTGATGAGAACGTGCTGCTTGACCAGGGCGACCAGCATCCGCTCGATGGTCGGAGCCGGTGTCGTGGGGAACTCGGTCGCGAGCTTGTCTGCCAGGGCGTCGAAGCGGATGGGGGCTTGGGCCTGGGCCACCGCGGTTCGGACCGCCTGCGTGTGACGTACGGACACCTCGGCCAGTGCCGGGCCAGTCTCCCCGTGAGGGCGTGGCGGGTGCGGCACAACGAGGCGATCACCGCGCACGAAGACAGCAGTGTTCACCATGACGGGCAGCCGGACGAGAAGGTCGCGGCAGGACTCCAGTTCAGCGACGACGCGGACCAGCCAGGAGGCGTCGGCCATGGCCACGGCACGGTGGTCCGTACCGAAACGTACGGCCGTTTCTGAACCGAAAGCGACAGCGGAGACTCCGGCAAACAGACCGAACGGGGTACTTCTGCCTCTCATCCGCTGCACGTACCTGGCAACCGACACAGACGTGCGCCGCACCTGGCGGACGTCTCTCGCCCCTGCCGTGAGCACGGCGCCGACCTGCCGAGCGAGGTCCGGGCTGGCCTGCTCGATCGCATCGCGGACGGTGCCGGGCTTCCAGGCCTCCCCCAGCCATGCCGTCCAAGCCTCAGCGTGCTCCCGCGAATCGACGGGCACTTCAGGCCAGTCCGGCAGCTCCGCTTCCGCGTGGGCGCTGGACCTCAACAACCCGATGCCTGCGCACCGATACAACTGCTGATCCTTCTCCACCACTCGATTCCCCATCGCCATGAGATCCCTGCGGGTGGTGGCGGCCCGCGGCTTTGTGCGGGCCGCCACCGTGCACCGAGACGATCAGGCCACGTTCGTGGCACAGGAGTCCGGGCACGAGGGGTTGCAGCCGTCGTCGGTCAGGGTGATCAGCGGGACGGTCCCGCCGCCCAGCTCCAGGACGTCGATGTCCAGGTCGAACGGGTCCCTGTCGATCGGGTCTCCTACGGCTCCGTCCGCCGCCTGGGGCGTGTCCTGCACGGTGGTTGCGCTCATGGGAAGAACCCTTCTGTCGGAGTTACATGTCGTCTTGCTGACGACCAGGTCCCGCCGAGCGCGTAGCCGACCAGCTACGTCGTACCGGCGTTCCCCGGCCACCGGCCCGAGGCGCCTTGCCCCGCATGAGCAGAGGGGTAGGAGGCTGCTTTTCCCGGGACGGCGTTCTCGCCCCGCCCCCGTAAACCGGGCTCGACGCGACCGGTTCACGGAGGCGGGCGTCTGTCAGGCCGCGGTCTCAACCGCTTGCTGATTGAGCACGTCCGAGAGGCTGTCGGCGTCGAGCGTGACCCGGACGATGTGGTGGTCGGATTCGTCTTCGGGTACCTCGATCACATCGACACCGATCACCGCGCTCAGGAGGTCGGTGGAGGTGTAGACGCGGTCGATGCGGGAGTCCGGACCGTGTGTCTCGCAGCCGTTGACCGTACGGGCGACCGCCGTACGGTCGCTGTGTTTGACGGCCCAGTGGCGGGCCACGTCCTCCAGGCCGGCGGTGCGCAGCGTCTCGTCCGGGCGGGTGTCCATCACCCGGGTGCCGTCCGGACCCACGTACGAGCGGTGCAGGCGGTGTGGCCGGTCGTTGATCTTCTCCAGCAGCGGAAGCGCCGGGTCGCCCGCGACACCGGGGGCCGGGTAGCTGTTGTTGTCGCCTGCGGCGATGCACGGCATCCGTATGGTTTCGCCGTCCGGTGTGGTCCACTTCTTGTCTGCCCAGGTGGACAGCCATTCCGTCTCGGCGACTCGGTTCGTCCCGGACGCGTAGTTCAGGTGGTAGGAAGCCAGGGCCAATGGCGTCGCCTCGGCTCCTGCAGGCAGGAAGCGCATGGTCAGCGCCGTGGGCGGCAGCACCCACATGGGCCCTGTCTTCGGCCACTCACGCACCGGCTGGAAGAGGCGCGGGTCGGCGAAGATCGCGGTGCACGCCTCCGGACCGAGCCAGCCGCGCAGTCCCAGCACGTCCTCCAGCTGGTACAGGATCGCGTTGCCGTCGGCATCCGCCTTCCACATCTCCTGGCGGAACACCAAGTGCGGGTTCAGGCGGACCAGCCTCTCGTGTGCTCGAAGGCGCTTCGTCGCGTCGCCGCCGCCGTTGTTCTCGAAGTTCCAGGACAGCAGGGTGATCTGCCTGCTCATGCCGGGGCCTTCTTTCCAGACAGGGCGGCCCGGATGTTGTCGTCGGGCTCAATCACGACGTTTCTCCTCGGGAGTTGGTGTGAAAGGTCGGCCGTCCAGGCGGCACGCACGAAGGCACCGCTCGCCCTCTGCACCGAGCCTTCAGCCATGAAGGGGGCGAAGTCGTCGGTGTCGTACAGGGAGAGTTGCCCCCACGGGGCGATGCCGGAGCTGAAGCGAGCGGATTGCTGCGTCAGGTCGAACAGCAGAGACAGCACGAGGGCTGTGATGCGGTCCGTACGGTTTCCGCGATCGAGATGGTCCGCCGGAGCCTCGGCAGTGGGAGGGCGGAGTTGCTGGATCTCTGCGGGCCGAGCGAGGAGATCACGCACGGAGGAACCCCCGATCGATACGGCGGATCCAGGTGTCGGGGTCGGCGATCTCCTCGTCGGTGGGAAGGAGGGTGACGTCCTTCCAGACCTGGTTGACGAGGCCGGTGCCGTGTGCCTCAACAGCGTGTGCGATGAGGCGGGATCCCTGCTCGTATGCCGCGCGGCTGGGGCCGAGGCGGCGGATGCCGGGCAGACGGTTGTGGAGCCGATAGCGCAGGGTCTTCGGTGATTGTCGGTGATCGGCCGGTGTGCCGAACAGGCGTGTAGTCACTTGCCGGTCGGCCCAGTCGGCGTGTCCTTCGAGGACAGCCGAGACGCCACGCGGCGTGATCCCTCGCTTCTGGGGAAAGAAGGTCTTCCAGACCGTGCCGCTGCGCGCATCGGCCTGCACCTGGTGGACCAGCTCATGCGCGACGACCTGATGGAGAGCCGGTTCATCGGCCAGCAGTCCGCCGTGACGCAGGGCCCTCGGAGCGAGGATCGTCTCGCGTCGGCCGTCGGCGGCCGCCAGAGTGTTGGCGAGCATCAGGGGCCAGACCAGTACCGGGACGAATCCCATGATCTTGAGTCCACCGCGGGCAGCGTCGATCTCCTGTGAGGTCAGCTCCAGGTCGGCGATGTCGCGGGCCAGGATGCGTTCTTGGTTCATCCGGAACTCGTCCCGCCATGCCTTCGGGGTCAGCAGGCGGAAGCGGACCTCCGAGGGGAGGGGAAGGTCGGTGAGCTCCTTCACCATCGGCGCCACCCGGTGAAGGATCCCGGAGATCTGCTCGGCCAGGTCGGGATGGCCGCGGGTGTCGTCAAGAACGGTGAAGTGGGGCTGGGTCACTGATGGTCCTGTCCAGAGAGTTGGTTGGAGTGGCCGTCTCCGCGGTGTGCTTCGGAGACGGCCAGTCGTCGGCTTCGTCGGCCCTTCGCTCCCCGGCCACCGTCATGTCCCGGGGAGCGAAGGGGGTTTGTGCCCCCGTCGCCGAGTGGGGAGTTCGGGCTTTGTCTCGACGACGGGGGTGGACCCGCGCGCGGCAGTGGATGACAACGGGGCTGCCGTGCGCGGGAGTCAGGCGGTCAGGCCCTCCGGGCGGGCCCATGAGGCTTCGGCGGCCAGTCGTTCGGACCATTGGATGGTGTCTTCGTGGAGGGCGGCCTCGGCGAGGCGAATGCGCTGGAACTCACCGGTCCCGGCGGGCGGGTAGGTGTGCTGGATGTCCCGCCACAGGCGCTGGAGCGGATAGTCGGCGTCCAGGGCGCGGGCGCCGTGCAGCTCCATGGCGTCGCGCCCTGACTCGACGGCCAGTTGGTCTCCGCGGTACTTCGAGTTGATGAGGTCGTGGTCGCAGGGCAGTTTGTGGTCGAGCAGGTGCACGGCCTGGTAGGCGAGGACGCGGGCGGCTCTGAGCCGGGACTCCATCTCCCCGAGACGGTCGCGGAGGACCGGCAGGTCGGACAGGGTGCCGTTGTAGCGGGGGCGGTTCTTCAGGTAGCGGGCGGTGGTCTTCACGAAGGCTTCGTGGAGACCGAGGCTGACGGCGCACAGGTTGGGCCGGCCGTACAGGATGCTGCTGCACTGGCCGACACTCATGCCCTGGCCGATGTCGCCGAGCACGTTGGCCGTGGGTATGCGCACGCGGTCGAGGTCGAGGCGGCCGACGGAGAAGCCGTGCAGCCCGAGTCCGGGGCGGTGGCGCTCGACGCTCAGTCCCTTGCGGTCGTGCTCGATCAGGAAGGCGGTCAGGGCCTGCGACGCGGTCACTCCGGGCGGTGCGGTGCGGGCGATGACGACGTGTACACCGGCGATGTGGCTGTTGCCGATGTGGACCTTGCTGCCGGTGATCAGCCACTCGTTGCCGTCCTTCTCGGCGACGGTCTCCATGCCTCCGATGTGGCCGCCCGTCTCCGGTTCGGTGGCGGCGATCGAGAACAGCACCGAGCCGTCGGCGACCTGCGGGAGCCAGCGCGTCTTCTGCTGGTGCGTGCCGAAGTGCAGCAGGGCGGCGACGGGGATGAGGCTGGCCTGGAGGATCGCGGCGGCGGCCGCGGACACCGTGGCGATGCGGTGGATCAGGATCGTCTTGGCGACGTGGCCGGCGCCCATACCTCCGTACTCCTGCGGGACCGTCACCGCGAACCAGCGCCGCTCGGCCATGCGCTGCGGGAGTTGGCGTTCCACCGTGCGGGGTGAGGCTTCCATGCTCTTCACGCGCGGGGCGACGTGCTCGGCGGCGAAGGCGTCGGCCTCCTGCCACAGCCGTTCGTGGCCGGGGTTGAGATAAGGGCTGAGTGCGGTGGGCGGTGTAGTGGACATGGTCGTCTCCCTTTCCCTGGCAGGGGTCGCAAGGCGGAGTGCGGCCGGATCCGCGGAATGGGTCTCCCGGGTGGCGGAGCGGAGAGGTCAGGGGGTGAGGGCGCCGGTGGTGATGGCCTGCATGACCGTCTCGCCGGTGTCGATGACAAGGTCTCTGAGGCGGCGGGCGTCGCTGACGGGGCGCTTGTCGATGTCGGTGACGCACACGGTGCCCAGCACGATGCCGGTCTCGTCGTGGATCAGGGGCGCGCCGAAGTACGAGCGGATGCCGATCGTGTCGACGACGTGGTTGCCGCTGAAGCGGGGGCTGGCGTGGACGTCGTACAGCGGCAGGGCCTTTTGGCGCTGAACGACTTCGGGGCACCAGCCGTGCTCGCGTCCCAGAGTGCGGCCGACGATGATGTGGCCGCTGTCCGCTGGGGGGTTGTGCAGGCCGATGAAGGTCTGCTTGGCCAGGAAGAGGTTGATGAACCCGTACAGGAAGCCGGTCCGGGTTGCCATCTCGGTGGCGAACTCGTCGAAGAGGGGGTGCGGGCCCGTGGGGATGCCCAGCTGCTGCATGAGCCGGGTGCGGGCGGCCAGCTCGGCCAGCTCCTGGGCGTCGGAGCCGCTGACGGTTTCGCTGCCCGTACGGATCGCTCCGTGGGGCGGGACGATCACCCCGGGCTCTGCTTCCACGGGCAGCCGGCGGGGCGGGGGGCCGCTGACGGCCGATGGGATCGGGGCATGGAGGTCATGTGTCATCAGGCGTCCAGGAGTGTGGAGTTGGCCGGGTGGATGGGGCCGGTCGGGGTGCGGGACAGGGCGTGGTCGACGAGGGTGAGCAGGACCCCGGCGACCGAGGCGGGGACCCGGGCGTCGCAGGCCACCACGGGGATGCGCGGGTCCAGGTCGAAGGCGTCGCGGATCTTGTGTTCGGGGTAGCGGTAGGCGTCGGCGAATTCGTTGATGGCGACGACGAACGGCAGACCGATGTGCTCGAAGAAGGTGACCGCGGCGAAGCTGGTGTCCAGGCGCCGGGTGTCGGCCAGGACGACGGCGCCGACCGCTCCGCTGGACAGGTCGTACCAGAGGTCGACGAACCGGTCCTGGCCGGGCGTGCCGAACAGGAACAGTTCCAGGTCCTGCGGGTCGTCCAGGGTGAGGCGGCCGAAGTCGAAGGCCACCGTCGTGGTCGACTTCTCCGCTACGCCCTCCACGCTGTCGGTGAAGGCGCCCGCCTCGGTCAGGTACTCCTCGGTGGTCAGCGGCTCGATCTCGCTGACGGAGCGCACACACGTCGTCTTGCCGACTCCGAACCCTCCGGCGATCAGGATCTTCAGGACTGTCGGGCCGCCGGCCCGCTCGTCGTCGGCCGGCACAGCCGGGTCAGCCGACCCGGCGGTACGGGACGGCATCGGGCCACTTCTTCCTGAGACCGACACTGACTGCCTCCAGAAGCTGTCGGGGCGGGCGCGGATCGTCCGGGGAACCGGGCGATGTCGTGTAGGCGGCGGTGACGGGGGGCACCACGAGGGCGTCGGCGTCCAGCAGATCCGAGATCAGAACCATGACGGGGGTCACCGGGCGGCCGATGGTGCCCGCCAGTTCGGCGACCGAGCGCCGCCGCAGCCGGCACAGGGCCACGATCTGCCCGCACTCCTCGGGCTGCCCCGGGCCGGGTCTGCCAGGGCCCGCCTCCAGCACCGTGTCCAGACCCAGCAGGTAGCGCGGACGCGTCCGCCCCTTGGTCAACGTGTAGGTCCGCACGAACTCGGACGTCTGTTCGTCTCCCGCCGCGTCCGGTCCCGCTGCTGACGGTGGACGCCGACTGTGGAGGTTCACCGGACGTCGTCGCCCTCGATGGCGTCGGCACGGACCGGGATGGCCATGTACGGGGCGAACTGGCCTACGAGGCGGCCCATTTCGTATCCAACGGTGCCTACGTCGGCGTCGGGCCGGGCGAGCACAGCGAGCACGGTGTCGACCTCGCCCCGCGTGTTGCCGGGGTGGTCCTCGAAGGCGCGGCTGGTGCCCGCGCTCTGGAGGAAGAACAAGGCGTCCTCCCGCTCGATGATGATCTGCTGCGGAGACACCTTGGCGTTGCCCGGCCCGGGGATGTTCGCGGTCAGCGAGGCGATGCCCGAGAACCCGGCGGCCAGCTTGTCCGCCCAGTCCGGGTACATGTCGCTGTCCAGAAGCCTCAGGCCGTCCCGTGACAGCAGCAAAACGTGCGTGACGCCCGGGACGCTGGAGGCGAATTCCTTCAGCAGCCAGGTCATGCTCTCTCTCGGTTCGCCCGTGTCGGGGGGAAGCACGCGTGCATGGGGGTCGCTGTTCTCGCTGGTCATGTCAGGGGTGGTCATGATGGATTCGCTCCGTGAAGATCGGGGTGGCCGCCCCGGCGGGGGGCGGGCCGTGGGGTGGAGGATCAGGCATGTGCGGCCGGGGGGCCGCCAGGACCCGAGGCAGGCGGGACCGGGACGGGGGCCGCCGTCCCGCCGGTCCACTGGGCCTGCATCCCGCCCCGGAACGCCGCGGCCAGACCGGGACGAGCTGCGATCGTGGGGGCCTGCGGCCTCTCCTCGGCGGGTGGGAGATTCTCTCCGCGTACGCGCTTCGGCAACGGCGGTGCGCCGACAGGCCGCCCCGCCCCAGAAGCAGGGGCCGTCGAGCGTGTCACGGCGCGGGCAGGCGACGTGCCCTCAGCCGCAGCCGGCGGCGTCGGCCGTGGGGGCGCCGCGGCCGACGACGGCGGGGCTGCAGCGGAGACCATGGCTGCGACGCCGGACGGCGGGACCGTCACGAGGAGCCTGGACGGTACGACCACGAGGGCTGTCGTACCGCCGGTGGCGTTCTCGGACAGCCTGATGGTCATACCGTGGCGCCGGGCGATCTTCGCGGCCGTGAGCAGACCGATCTTTCCGTCACGCACCTGGGCGCTGACGTCCACCTCGTCCGGCACCGCCAACAGGAGGTTCATCTTCTCCCGCAGGTACGGATCCATCGGCATCGCCCGGTCCTCGACCTCAATCGCCAGCCCGGCCGCCACCTGCTGCGCCCGCACCCACACGTGCGTGGCCGGATCGGAGAAGTGGCACGCGTTCTCGATCAGCTCGGCCACCAGGTGCGACAGGTCCGGACCCGCGTGCCCGGGCAGCGCCAGCTGAGTCCCTACCGATCTCGCCACTACGGTGACCCGCTCGTACTGCACCACCTCGGAGGCCGCACCACGCAGCACCGTCTCCACGTTCACGGGACGGCGGACGCTGCGCAGGGACTCACCTCCCAGCACCGCCGTGCTCTCCACCTGGCGGCGCACCCGAGTCACCAAGTGATCGATCGCGAAGATCTGCGCCAGCAGATCCGGGTCGTCGGTCAGCTTCTCCAGAGCCGACAGCCCCTCCAACGCCCGGCCCACCAGAGCGTGTTCACGCCTGGCCAGACGACGCAGCATCTCCAGCACCACCGCGGACTGCGACTCGTCGTGCACGCGTATCAAGGACGCCACAGCCACAACTTGCAGCTCTCCCAGTACCGCTTCGACCACTGCCGCCGGACCAGCGTCCTCTACCAGCCCGAGCGGGCCGGGAACCGACGGCCGTTCACCCCGGCACAGCTCCTCGGCCGACCACACCACCGACTTCTCAACCGCGGCCGCCGCGTCCATGACCCTCTGCGACTCCGCCACCCGCACCCGATGCAGAGCAGCAGCCGCCGCCCGCGCTCGGTACACGCCGACGAGTGCCGCGACCGCCACGCCGCACGCCAGGCCGAACAGGAGCTGCCCCGTCCCGGCCTGCTCCACCCGCCAGACGATGACGGCCACGCCCACCAGCACCACGACGATCACCAAGGGAACGGCCACGGCCGCCCGGACCTGTCCGAGCACGAACGGTTCCACTGGAGGGCGCCGTCGACGAACACGACGGTGCGTGACCGGGCGGGTGGACGACACGCGGTCAGACATTGGGTTCCTCGGTAGTCGGGTTCTTGACGGGACAGGGCACGCTGAAGGAAGCCGGGCAGTGCGCCAGCTGTTGCGTCACGGGCAGGTGGGCCGCATACGCACCCGCACGGTCTTGCCGCGTTCACGAGTCGAGCTGCCCCAGCTGATCTCGCCCCCCCCAGCGCACGTACGAGCCCGAGCCCCGTCTGCTTCCGTTCAGCAACGGCCTCGTCGAACCCGTCGAACTCCGGGGCCGAATCCGACACCTCGATAAGCAGGTCCTCGTCCTGAGCAACCGAGAGGGCGAGCGTGACCTCGCCTGTGCCGACGTGCCGCACAGCGTTGTGGACCAGCTCCGCAACCACGGCGGTAGCGGCCTCTTGGTCGCCCGCCCAGGCCGTCATCGTCAGACGTGTACGGGTATGCAGACGAGCCAGCCTGGGAGCCCCGAGCGTCATGGGCCATGTGCCAGCCCATCTCTGGGGACGGACGGGAACTGCGGGGTACGCGACCACCGGAAGACGTGTCGCCGATGTCATGCGGACCTCCTACAGCGCACCGGCGAGGTGCCCGGTGTCGCGCTGCCGGCACGCGAAGGCGGGACAAGGGCAGCAGGGATCACCGTGGGACTTTCCGGACGGTGGTTTCTGGGAGGGCTGTCGCGTGCTTCGGTGGCCGACGGTCCGCAAAGGGGTGCCGTGAGGGTGCACCAGGTACGTGTGCCGCCGTTGCTCGTGCCCCAGCTCCCGCCGCATTCGGAGGCGATGGCCTCTACCAGGAGCAGCCCACGGCCGCATTCCTCATCAAGGCCCGCTGTTCCGGGACGCGGCAACTCAGAAGATCCGTCGTCGACTTCGATTCGCACCACACCATGGAGTCCGTCGGGCGTATACGAGATCGAAAAGCCGATCTCGGTCCCCGCACCGTGCTCAAGTGCGTTGGTGACCAGCTCACTGATCACCAACGCAGCCGGATCGACGAGCTCCTCGGGCCCCCAGTAGCGGAGCTTCGCCCTGCCGATACGCCGGAGCCTCGGCACCCATGCCGCATGCTCCGGCTTGAGTGAGCCGCCGTAACCTCTGCCGATGCACTCGAAGGACACGGCAGCCCCGTCGGCCATGCGGGGTCTGTCTGCGGCAGGGAGCGCCTCGCCGCATTGCACCGTCGCTGGAGCGGCCAGCTCCGGCAGCATGAGCGTCATTCGTGTCCCCTTGATGACTGGCGCCGAGCATGTCTGACGTCGTGTCGAAGTGCTCGGCTCTTCAATCTCGGTGACCGAACGATTTCGCCGAGTAGGCGGACCTCGATACGGCCACCGCGTGGACTTCTGGGACGCGCCGTGGTCGTGCCGTGGACTTCTGGGACTTCAGAGCACCGCTGGCCCCGCTGGGATGGGTATGGGCCTCACAATCGCGTCATCAGGTGAGTGGTCCGTGGCGCCGATCCGGAGGGGGATCCGTAGTGAGCGAGCGGCAGTTGACGAGGTTCGGGTGGCTTCTGCGAGAGCGGGACTGGCCCTATTCGCGCTTTGCTCGTGAGAGCAGGCGGATCGCGGCCGAGCTGCGGTTGGACGATCCGACCCCTCAGCGCAAGCAGTTCGACCGTTGGCGCTCCGGAAAGATCAAAGGCCTGCCACACGCACCGGCGTGCGAAGTGCTGGAACGGATGTTCCCCGGGATGACGGCCCAGGAGCTCTTCAGCCTGGTGGACACGACGCCGACGCCCGTGCTTGAGCCCGCGGACGATCCAGCAACGGTGACAGAAGAACGAGGCCAACCACCGGCGACGGTGGAAGTCCTGGGCGAGGAGGACGACATGAAGCGGCGAACTCTGCTGCGTGGCCTGGTCATGGGGTCAGGACTCGGTGTCTCCGGCGGGGCACTGGAGGTACTGGCCACGGCCCGTCAACGCATGGACTCGACCCTGGAGACGACCACTGTCAGCCAGGCGACCCTCGAACGCTGGGAGAGTGCCGTATTCGAGTACGCCCACGCATACCAGACGGTGCCACCACAGCAGCTGCTGGGCGATGTCATTGCCGACTTCATCGAGCTGCAAGGGCTCCTGGAACAGCGACAGCCGATTCGGTTCCGGCAAAGCCTGTGCCGGTCCGCAGGCCAACTCGCTGCTCTGGCAGGAATCTTCATGTCCGCACTGGGTGCTCACCGGGAAGCCCGCGGGTGGTTCCACACCGGCCGTCTTGCCGCCGCCGAGGCCAGTGACGCCCAGTTGGAGGCGCTCATGGGGGTGCGTACCGCCATTGTGTCGCTGTACTACGGCAGCCCCGCCTCGGCGTACGACCAGGCTGCTCGGGCACGCCATGCCCTGGGCAACTCCGCGGGGCCGGCCGCCTCACGCGCTCTTGTGGTCGAGGCACGAGCACTCGCACGCCTGGGGCGGGGGAACGAGGCGTTTCCCCTCCTCCAGCAGGCTGAAGACACCTTTGACCTCCTGACACACGAGGAACGGAACGACCCCGCCCTCGGCTACACCGAACGCCAATTGCTCTTCACGGTCGGTAACGCGTGGACCCATGTGGGCCGCACCGAGGAAGCTTGGCGGGCTCAGCGCCTCGCGCTCGATCTGTACCCGGCGGACGAGTACCTCGACCCAACGTTGATCCGTATGGACCGGGCCGTGTGCCTGGCACGCAGCGGCGAACCCGAGGAGGCGTACCGAACCGCCACCGAAGCCCTCACCTCTCTGCCGGACGAACACCGTACGGGCATGGTGCTGAAGTACGCTGCCGACTTCCACCGAGTCGCCGGGCGTACGGACATTCCCGCCCGTACGGAATTCGCCGAGCTGCTGCGCGCGTGAGATTCAGATGACCGGATTGGTCAGCGAGCCGATCCCGCCGATGTGGACGGTCACTTCATCACCGAGCACGATCGAGCCGACACCGGCCGGAGTCCCGGTGAGGACGACATCACCGGGGTTGAGCGTCACGGCCGCCGTGATGTGTTCCAGCAGCTCAGCGACCGGTATCAGCATGCTGGACGTTGCCGCGCGCTGCCGCTCGACCCCGTTCACCTCGCAGCGCACTTCAAGTTTCACCGGATCCAGTCCCGGGACGATCCAGGGGCCCAGAGGACAGAACGTGTCGAAGGCCTTCGCCCACGATGGCTGGCCATCCGCACGCTGGATGTCCCGCGCGGTGACATCGTTCCCGCAGGTGTAGCCGAAGACGTAATCCAGCGCCCTGTCCGCTGCGACATTCCGCGCCTCCCGCCCGATGACCACAGCGAGTTCCGCCTCGTAATGCACTTCCTTCGATTGCTGCGGGTACCGGATCCCAGCCCCCGGACCGATGACTGCCGACGGCGGCTTGAAGAACAGCCGGGGCATCGCCGGCGTTTCCATATGCATCTCGGCCACATGGTCGGCGTAGTTCTTGCCTACAGCAACGATCTTCCCCGGCTCAACAGGGGCCAGCAGCCGCACGTCGGCCACCGCAACACTGCGGCCCGAGGGCGCCGAGGATCCGCGTAGAGGATCGCCGCTCAGCACCTCCAGTACTTCCGCGCCCTCCCGGCCCGTGACCAGACCATGGAACGTCTCGGCCTTCCAGTCGAACCTCGCGTATCGCTGCGTCTCGTCCTGTGGTCCCATGGTCCGCACCGTATCCCGCGCACCGGAGCGGGGAGGAGGGACACCAGATACCTCAAGTACAGCCGTAGACCTTCGAAACTGGGCGAGACGAGGCACCGCTGAGCGAACGGTACGGGTGGCGCGAGCAGCGACAGAGCACGCCGGTTGATTACGCCGTTGCGCCGAGGAATCTCGAGATCCCGGACAGAGTTGTCCAATGGGCTGTACCGGGGCGGAGAGACGACTACGTTAAGCGCCTGCGGTGTGTCGCCACGAGGGGGAACGGGTCATACGAGTTCGGTATCGCGTGCTGGTCGCCTGTGCGGGCGTGGCGCTGATCGTTCTGTACCTCTGCGTGGCGAGTGTGGCTGGTGCGGTCCCGTCGGCGCCGACGTTCCGGGGATGGGTGGCTGTGCTCGTGCCAGCGGATGCGAAGCCGCACCAAGTCCTTATCGATGCAGCCCCAGTTGATCCCGGTGCTCCGGGGTCGCACCCGGTGGTTGACATCCGCGTCATGGCGTGCGGACCGTCGCCGTTCAGCGCCATTGTGCTCCTGGGAGGCGCGGCGCGTCTTGCCGAGCCCACGCTTACTGTGCCTGATCCGGATGCGGCACGACTGATCACGAAAGCGGTTACGCCCACCAGGCTGACTGGCGGTCTCTACAGCCTCTACAGCGTGGCGGAGGGACGTGACCTGGCTGGAGATGATACCGAGTGGCTACGGGTCAGCCTTCCGGAGGTCCCAGAGTGCCTGGAAGGGTCGGAGCCCGTTGCCGTGGGATCGTCTGCCGTACTCAGGGGCTCTCTTCGCGAGCCCGTCCGCCGCAAGCCCAGGATGCTGCTGGGGGACGCTCCGCGTGAATCGCAGAGCTGGCCTCTGATCGGCGGGCCACCGAGTGTGCCGTCGAACTTCCTCGGAGCGTTTCGTCTCAGCGGGATTCCTGGTTCGTGGGTGAGACCGTCGCAACTCGCTGTACAGGTGTCCGTTGGATCGCTGGAGCGGAGGACGCAGGTCGAGGCAAGCCGACCTGCACTGGAGAACGCAGAATCGTTGACGTGGTCGTCCTCCACTCCCATCGCGCCCTCTGCTCGCTTGATCGATGTTCAGGCACAGGCGCAGTGGCAGAACTATTTGGTGGCAGCCGGTGTGGGCCTGGGCGTTGGGTGTTCTCTGCTGGCCGCCATGCCCTTCGAGATGGCCAGCACGCGTGGCAATCGAGACCGCCGGCACCTTCACCGGCCACCGTCGCCAGCGCGACCATCACAGACAGTCGCAGACCGGAGAACAGATCCAACGTCGCCGGTTCCTTTGGCTGGACCGGCGCGGGACCGTGGCGCCCATCAGGGACACGCCCACGGACGTGTTCCTCACCAGTCGCCCGAGCGCGTTCGTCCCACGTGGACCTTCCTCGGAGGCATACTGGTAGGCGCAGTTGCGCGGCGGCTGCTTGCACGACGGGGAACCAAGAAACATGGCCGGAGACGCGCATAACCTTCTGCACCCTTGCCGGTGGCTGAGTACGGCCGCGCTGCCAGCACGCGTAGGCGGCACAGCTCGAAGCCGACATCCAGCGCATCTTGACCACGTACCCCAACCGCCCGGTCGGTCCGCTCTTCCGGGAAGTTCGTGAGCTCCGCAACCGAGCCTTCGACCTGTTGGAGGGCCGCCAGCCGCCCCAGTACACCCGGGACTCTACGTCGCCGCCGGGATGCTGTGCGGAGTCCTCGCCAACGCCAGCTTCGACCTCGGACGCTACGACGCGGCAGAGACCCAGGCCCGTGCCGCGTTCATGTGCGGGGAACTCGCCGGCCACAACGGGCTCCGCGCATGGGGCCGAGGACTGCAAGCCTTGATCGCCTACTGGGACGGCCGCCCACTCGACTCCGTTCGACTCTGCGAAGCCGGAAGCGACTTCACCCCCGAGCACGGCACGGCGCACATCCGGCTCGCCAGCATCAAGGCGCGTGCGTACGGCCAGCTCCAGCAGGCCAGCGACGCCCTTGCCGCACTGCGCAGCGCCGACACCATGCGGGACGAGCTCACCGACACGGACGACTTCCCCGACGGCATGATGGCCTTCCCCACCGCCAAGCAGCTCTTCTACGCAAGCACCACCAGTCTGTGGCTCGGCGGAGCTCAGCACCTCGCCAACGCGGAAGCACGCGCGGAGGAAGCGGTGAACCTGTTCGAGGCCGCGCCACCGGAACGGCGGCGGCTCGGAGAGATGTCACTGGCACGCATGGACCTGGCAGCGGCCCGTCTGAACCGCGGTGATCTCGACGGCGCGGCGATCCAGGTCCATGACGTGCTCGCGGTCAGCGCGCGCCGGGGCACGGAGAGCGTCAGAAAGAGGCTCGGGCAGTTCAGCCGCGAACTCGCGCTCAGCCCGGCCGTCGCCTCCCCCGCCGCCATCGGCATGCGAGAAGCTATCGTCGCCCACCAGGAACGCAGCCGCGCCGAGCTTCCGCCGGGAGGTACACAGTGAGAACGGTGACCGTGCTACACCCCGGCTCGATGGGAGCGGCCATCGCCGCCCAGGCGGTGAGAAACGGTCACCGCGTCCTATGGGTACCGGACGACCGCAGCGCGAAGACACACAAACGCGCGCAGGCAGCAGGACTGACGACGTGCGCCTCGCTCTCAGAGGCTCTCGACGCGAGCGAGGTGGTGGTCTCCATCTGCCCTCCTCACGCGGCGGAAGAGGTCGCGACAACAGTAGCCGGGCACGGGTTCAACGGCCTCTACGTTGACGCGAACGCCATCAGCCCGCAGCGCATGGAACGCATCGCGAACGACATCAGCCCCGCGCCCACGGTGCTCGACGGAACCATCATCGGTCCCCCGCCCAACGCCCAACAGACCTGTCGCCTCTACCTGTCGGGCAGCGAGCAGGCCATGAACCTTGTGGACGGTCTCTTCCAGGACTCATCCGCCAAGGTGATGAGAGCAGGCCTCCAGATCGGCGCGGCGTCGGCCCTGAAGATGTCCTTCGCGGCCTTCCAGAAAGCTGCCCGCACGCTGGCCGGGGTAGCTCACGCCCTCGCCGACAGCCACGGCGTCGCCGACCTCCTCACCGCAGAGGCTCAGCGCATGCCCTCCAACATCCTCTCCGACCCCGACTACTTGCCCAGTGTCGCTGCCCGAGCCTGGCGTTGGGCACCTGAGATGCTGGAGACCGCCGACACCTTGCGCGCGTCCGGCCTCCCCGCCGACATGGCCGAAGCCACGGCGGCGGTGATGGAACGCTGGGCGAAGGACAAAGACCGGTACGGCATCCCGCTCGCCGAAGTCCTCGACCACCTCCGGGACACCCCAGAGCGGCCACCTGCTCAGCCGTAGGCCCTCGAATCAGGCGGTCGGCATCAGGTACGGCCGCACTACTTATCGGGACGGGGTCCGAAAGCCCGACGACAGCGCGGATGGGAGATCGGCCACTCGGCGGCTTCCTCGACGGTACGTACGGTGCGGTTGGCCTTGTCGAGGTCACGGTGGTTGGTCCAGCCACAGTCGGAGCCGTCGAAGACCTCGACCCAGCCGACACCGGCCTCTCGCGTCTTGTTCAGCGTGCCGGCGTTGTACGCCACGGCGCTCTTCGCGAGGGTCGCCGCCTCGGCCCAGATCCGGACTGGAACACGGGCGCCGTTGCGGTAGACGACGTAGGCCAACTGGTGGTCAACGAGGAGCCGGTCGGCGAGGTTCTTGGCGGCCTGGCGGTCGGTCATGCCCGCGGCGGCCAGAAGCGGCACCTCGGACCGGGCTGCAGCGCGGGCGGCTCGGTAGAACTGCTCTGCCATGCGCCCAGCTTCCTGGGAGCAGCGCAGGAAGTCGGCGTAGGAGTCGGAGGCGAGGGCCTGGAGGGCATCCTTGTGGATTTGCGTCCAGGTGAACGGTGAGCCGATCGCGGCGGCGGCCGCCCGGGCGCCCTGCTGGTACAGCCAGGGAAGCTGGCGCTGGACGAAGGCGCGAGCCTCGTCGTCCGCACGGTTGCGGAAGTCGCTGATCGCCTGCTTGAACTCCTCAAGGGTCGCCAGGATGAGCGTGGCGCGTGGGGTGTTTGCCATCGTCTCGATGACGGTCTGCTGTCGGTCCTCAAGCCGCCGCCACGCCTCCTGCAGGACAGCAGCTACACGCTGCGCCACCTCGTCCGCGTCTCCCGGAGTCAGCGGTGGCCACTCGTACACCATGCTGCCCGCTATCTCGTACGACGTGCTGGCAGGAGCGGGGCGGTGGCCAGCACAGCGGTCTCGTCTGCCGGGGCGGTGTCGTCGGGGGCGACGGCGGCCGTGACAGCGGTGATCTGGCGCTCAATGCCGGTCAGGTTGTTCGTGTTGTCCATGGTGACCACACCGTCGACCGTCAGGCGTAGAGGATCGGCGAGGAGTTTCGCGCGCCGTTCGGCCAGGACTTCCAAGGCGACGGCGCGCGCGGAGCCGAGCCGGGTGTAGCGGGCCTCCAGATCGGCGACGTCGGTACTGGTGCCGAGTTGGGCGAGCAGCCAGGAGAGTACGGGCTGGTCCATTCGGGGCGTCTCCGGGTCCGGGCAGGCCCGCCCCGCTGCTTCCAACTGGGCGGGCCTCGATGGTGGTTACTCGGGGGTGGTCTTGCGGGTGCGGGTCTTCGGAGACTCGGCCCGCGACGGTGTCGGCTCGGGCTTCGGGATGCCGACGGTGGCCGGGCTTGGCTCCTTCACCGGCTCGGTGACCGGCTGGGGCTGCGGCACGAGCGCAGCGTCCGGCTCCTCCGGCTGAGGGAGTTCGGGCATGATGCCGTCCTCCCACGCGTCCGGGTTGGTGATGAGCACGGCCACCTCCGGCTTCGGTTCCTCCCCGGGCTGCAGCACGACCGGCTCTCGGGTCGACGGGTGCTGGAGGTGTACCGCCGCCGCCAGTCGAGCGCCCATCAGATGACCTTCGCCACGAGGTGCGCGTCCGGCGTGTGCAGGACCGGCATGGCCACGGCGGCACCCTTGGTCCAGATCTGCGGCGGATCGTCCTGGGTTCCGCGGGTGATGATGACGCCCGGTGCGTCCTCGCGGGTGATCTCCGGATTCGTACCGCGGCTGAGCACCAGGGACTCCACGGTGGTGCCGTACTGCACCTGGCCCCACTTCGTGCGGTCCGGCGGGACGAGGATCCAGCGGTCCTCCGGCAGCACCTTCGTCTGCACCCCGTCGACGCGGACCTGGGCCTTGTAGAAACGGATCGGCGGCAGACCGTAGTTGCCCCGCACCACGTTGACCTGCTCCGGGTTCAGCGACGCGGTCGGCGTCGCCGACGGGGACACCGACCCGTAGTAGGCGGCCCGGTAGGCGTTGTTGGACGCCAGGTAGGAGTACGCCCTGCGGCTGGTCAGCACGAACTCCGGCTCCGGCACCCCGAGGTCGTCCAGGTAGGTGATCCAGCCCAGCTCGTCCTGGAGAGGATCGGAGGCCGGGTCCGACCACAGCACTGGAACCGTCGGCATGTTCCCGGCCGGAACGCCCCAGTCGACCTCGATCGTCAGCCCGTTCTCGTTGACGAGGGAGAACTTGCCGTCGGTGAGCACGTCGCCGGCGGCCAGCTCCAGCCGAGACCGGATGGCCTCGACGTGCCGCTCGACGTCGTCGTACAGCAGCTCGATCAGCCGGTCCTGGTCGGCACCGCGCGAGGCCTCCAGGAGGAGCTGCTCCTGCTCGCCGACCAGCAGCTTCTGGCCGAGCGGGGGCAGCATGCCCTCGCGGGTGGTCTCCCAGGCCGCGCGGGTGGCGAACGGCACGCTCGCGTCGTACGCGCGGTACTTGGCGGCGTTGACGTAGCGGCCGTTGTCGCGTACCCGCCACTTGACGTCCTGGACCTCCAGCGCGGGGAAGATCCCGTCGGCGTTGGTCAGGAGGTAGTCGCCTGGGGTGGGGATGGCGCGGGCGAAAGCGGTGAGGTCGCGGGCGGTAACACCGTCGATGAGATCCTGAATCGTCACTGGCCGGCCCCCTCACACGAACCGGATCTGGGCGCCCGTGGAGGACGGGCTCACCGTGGAGGGATCGATACCGCCGGGCACCGCCGCGGCCTTGACCACCCCGTGCCACAGCAGCGCCGCCGGGACCCGCGTGGCAGTGGGCGCGAACAGGGCCTCGGCGAAGGTGATCCCGGCGAGCTCCTGGCGGCCGTCGGCGGCGGCCGCGTCGTACGGCCCGTACAGGCCGGAGGCACTTATCTTGCCGACGGGGATGCCCGACAGAACCCGGCTGTAGGGCTGATGCGGGTCGGTCGACGCCACCCAGTGGGTGTCCTCGGCGAACGTCGAGATGTCGAGGGTGATGGTCTCGGTCTGGTCGGTGCCGTGCAGCGACGCGAGCCAGGCCCGGTCGGCGGTGTACGACCTCGACGAAGCGATCGGCTGAAGGGTCACAGCCAGTCCTCCCGTGGACGAGAAGCGAATGGGGGATTCGCGCGCTCACCGGCTGGTGGCGCCGTCCACGGAAGGAGGTCGGGGCGTGGTCCCCACTCCGGCCTTGTCCCGCCGGTGGGAAGGAGTCGTGGATCAGTTGGAGGTGACGTAACCGCGTCGACGGGCCATCTCCAGCCCGGCCGCACCCGGCTTCGCCGGAGAACTCCCGCGCGGCGGCGGCCCGCCGGCCGGAGACCCACCCGGAGCGGGCGGGGCACTCCCGCCCGGCGTGCCGAACAGCTCCGGCCGCCGGGCCGCGAGGGCCTTCGCCGCCTCAGTAAGCGCCTGGTCGTCCGCGTCGTCCGGCACGATCAGCAGCTGCTCGGCATCCGCGAGGTCGTCGCCCGTCGCACCCAGAGCGACCAGGGCGGCCCGGCGCTGAGCCGCCCGCTCCCGCGCCGTCGCGGCCGCCTCGCGCGCGGATGCGGCCTGCTCCCTCTCGGTCGCAGCCCTCTCCCGGCGCTCCAACTCCGACAGCGCCTCCGTCTCCGCCTGCTTCTTGTCCTGGATGAACGCCGTCAGGGTCGCTGCATCAGCGAATCCGGTCTGCTCCAGCAGCTCCTTCACCGCCGCCCGGCCGCCCTGCTGCTTCTCACGGGCCAGCAGGGTGGTGACCTGCTCCTGGGTGAACGCCTTCGGCGCGGCGGGCGGTGGGTTGGCGGGATCCTCGCCGGAAGCGCCGAGGATCGGGTAGATCGGCTGTCCATCTCGGCGATACCCGACCGGCGTGAGCGGCGGGGGGAGCGAGCGGCGCGTCATGCACGAACCATCCAGTCATCTACAGCGCCCCCGCGCCGCAGATCAGCATAGCGAGAGTTGAGACAGCGCACGCCGCGGTCAGTAACGCACCGGGAGACTCAGCAGGCCGCGGGCCCGCATCGACGGCCGCCAGCGCAGTTCGCCCGGAGGGATGTCAAGGGCGAGTCCAGGGAGGCGCTCAAGGAGCGCGACGAGAGCGACCTCGGTCTCCAGCCGGGCCAGCGGTGCGCCGAGGCAGTAGTGGATGCCATGGCCGAGGGCGAGGTGGCCGGTGGCGTCACGGCCGATGTCGAGCCGGTCAGGGTCGGTGAAGCGATGCGGGTCTCGGTGAGCGGCTGCGAGGGAGGGCAGGACGGTCTCGCCGGCCGGGATCGTGACGTCGCCGATGGTGATGTCCTCGGTGGCGAAGCGGCGGATGGCCAGCAGGGCGGGGCCGTCGTAGCGAGCCAACTCCTCGACAGCGCCGTTCACCCGGGCGGGGTCGGCGCGCAACGCGGCCAGTTGGTCGGGGTGGTTGAGCAGGGCCAGGGTGGCGTTGCCGATGAGGTGGACGGTGTTCTCGTACCCTGCGAACAGGATGAGGAAGGCCAGGGACATCAACTCGTCTTCGCTCAGCCGGTCTTCCTCGTCGCGTACCGAGATCAGGGCGGAGAGCATGTCGTCGGCCGGGGCTGCGCGCTTGTCGGCGATGAGCTGCGTGAAGAAGACCAGCATGCTGCGCACGGCTTCCTTCGCCCGGGAGGGCTGCGCCGGGTCCGGGGCGACGAGGGCGTCGGTCCAGGCCCGGAAGTCATGACGGTCGTGCTGGGCCACGCCGAGCAGATCGCAGATCACGGTGATCGGCAGCGGTGCGGCGTAGGAGGCGATCAGGTCGGCGCGGCCGTCCGGCTCGATGGCGTCCAGCAGCTGGTCGGCGGTCTGCCGGATCGGCTGGCGCAGTTGCGCGATGCGGCGCGGAGTGAACGCCTGGGACACCAGCCGCCGGATGCGGGTGTGGTCCGGCGGGTCCATGTTGAGCAGGTTCGCGTCCAGCGCCGGTGGCAGCGCGAGCCCCTGGTAGCCGCCGGGTTTTGCATTGCGCTTGTCCAGGGAGAGCCGGGGGTCGGCGAGTGCCTGGCGTACGTCGTCGTAGCGGGTGACCAGCCAAGCCGGGAGCCCATCCGTCCCGGTGATGCGGTGAACGGGCCCGGCCTGGCGGAGCCGCGCGTACACGGTGTACGGGTCGGCGATCAGCTCTGCGGGGTCAACAAGGGGCGGCTGACTGGGCGTTGTGGTCGGCATGGCCTCAACCCTAAACAGGCAGAGCCTCCACCACGGCGGGGCAGAGTCAGCCGTCTCGCCCCTCTCGTAAACCCTTAAGTCGGTGGAAGAACCGGCACCGGCGGGACTCCGGGGTCAGCCTTCGGCAGACCGAGGTAGGCACGCACGGCGTCGTTATCACCTGTGGCATCGGCAAGGCGGGCGGCAGCGTCGAACGCGCGCTGCTGTATCCGCTCGACTTCGTCTTGAGCATCCTCGATTGGATACCCGGCGTCGATCAGCATGCGAACGCAGGTCTCCAGCGACAACACCCCTGCAGTGAAACCCTTCACGACCTCGTTCAGGACAGCCGCCCGATCGGTGGGCATGTGCGGACCCCAGGCCAGCCGGGCGGAAAGAGACGCCCCAGCGGGCCAGCCGTCGGCGTGACCGGCCTGGTGAAGACGCTGCACCATCTTGAACAGCAGCCCGTACTTGTGGGCGCGCGCCAGTCGCATCGAGCTGACCAAGGAATCGAGCGGGCCGAGGGCGAGTTGGAGCGCGTACCCGGACGGCACCGCAGCAGGATCGAGGGTGCCCAGGCCGGAGGAGGTGAGGCGGCTGTTGCCGGCGATGCGGTCCAGCAGGTGATCGACTCGGGCGCGCAGTTCGGCGAGTTGTGCCGAGGTGTCGAGCGCGTCCATGCGCCCTCCTTCGTCGAGCTGCCACACCATGCCAGCCTGGACACGGACCGGCAGCGGCTGCCCGGTCCTACGGTCAACCGGTAGCCGGGCCCCGGCCAGACCGATGATCGGCGAGCCGGTGGTCGCGGACGCGGAGGAGGAGTCGGAGTCGGTTGCCGACAGCTCGTCGAGCCCCTGGAGGACCTTCGCGAGTACAGGTTGGCCCCAGTGTTCTCCGGCCGCGGGGATGCTGTTGATCAGGTGGATGACCGGAATGAAGTCCACCATCAGATCGAGCCGGTCAAGGACCTCTCCGTCCGAGCGGACGCGGTAGGCGGCCTTGTCCGCTGGGAAGTTGTACACGTCGTCGGCACGATTGAGGTCGTCGAGCAGCCATTCAGCATCAGTGAGGTAGCACGTGGTGCCGGAGGGCTGCTCGGGCGACCACGGGTACATGCGTCGCACCGTGCCGGTGTCGGCGTCGAGCCGGTCGCCGACGATCAGCACTGGTTCGCCGTCCGCGCCGTAGACCCGTTCGCGTACCGGCTTCCCGTCCTTCGCCGTGCCGGCCTTGGTCGCGGGGCCGATCGGCCCGAGTTCGTACGTGACTCGGCGGACTCGTGCCTTCAGGCCCCGCCTCGGGTCCTCCGGCAGTTCCCATGCGAAGTGCACGCGGGTCGGGAACTCCGTTCCGTCCTGTTCGCCGTCCTCGGGAAGTTCCGGGAAGTAGAACCCGGGGTCAAGGCTGCGGAGCAGCACCCGCGCCTTGGACGGGTCCCACGCCAGGGTGTAGATCCCGTCCCCGGTCAGGATGGCCGTCCGCTCGGTCTGCTGCATACGCAGCGGCAGCAGCTCCTTCTCCGCCCAGGACCGCAGCTGCGCTTGCACTGCGGCTGCCTCGGCCGCGTTCGCGGGCGGGTCATCATCGTTCGCGTGCTCGGCACCCTGTACGACGATCGTCTGCTCGGAGCCCAGAAGGTAGCCGAGCGCGGTGTCCACCAGCTTGGCCGCGTCGCCGAGTTCCCGGCGCTCGAGTCCGGCATCGTCGCCGGACGCAGCGGTAACCTGCCCCGCCTGGTTCGAGTCGTACGCGGCCAACAGCTTGTACGCGGCGAGGCGTCGCAGGTCCTCGTCCGGAACCCACGATGCGGCGAGCTCGGTGAACGCATTGCGGCCTGGCCTTCGCGGGTCCGCCATCACCGGCTTGTAGTTCAGCCACGACCAGGCGTCGATGACGAGTTGACGCAGGCGCACAGTACCCCTCCAGAGAGTCGGCCCCGCGCCGCACGATCAGCGTAGGGTGCCAACCCGTCATCTGCTTCGGCGACTCATCCTTACCCCCACCTTCAGGCTGAAGGGGCATGTCCTCTCCGCCACTCCCGTGGCGTCCTGCAGCCCTGTCAAGTTCGATGCCCTGGTAAACCTGGGGGACCTCAGGCAGGAACTCGGATACAAGAAGCTGGGCAAGTGGGTGTTTGTCGAGGTGGCGGAGGCACTGGGCATGGACAAGCTGGGCTACTTCCAGGAGTGCATGCTCGACCCGCAGCACAACACCGTTCCTCGCCAGGCGCAGACGGTCTGGATCTACGAGAACAACGGCGGCACCCGCGCCCAGATCATCAACGCCGTTCTGCACTCGGACCGGCGCGACGTTCGGGCGGCGCTGGACGCCCTGGCGGACCACGGCGAAGCTCTGACGCCGGAGCAGAAGCTCGACCGCATCCGCGACCTGGTCGGCTCGTAGGAAGATGAAGCCGTGATCCCCGCAAGGGCAGGCCGCTCAGGCAGGGGTCACGGCTTCATCGGCCGTGGGTGGGGCCGCGCAAAGCGGCCCCGGTCTCCGATCCGTCGTTCCTCAGTCCGACGTGGCCCCTATCGCGAGGACGCACGTCCAGAACGGGTATTGCCCCCACGGTCGCTGGAGGTTCTGAAGAGCTCCACCGACGCTCTCCCCGACAGCAGGCTGATCAGCCGGGACCTGATCGTGGCCGCCATGAGGGCCGTCCCCTCCAACACGTGGCCGCTGACTATGGCAATGAGGCTTCCTGCAAGGACGATCAAGACGATCGTGAAGTGCATGAGCTGGCCGATGCCTGCGCGGCGCTCGTTATGACGGACAATCAGCCGCTCTAGGTTGCGGCGGTGCCGATCATCGGCCTGCAGTCCACGGTGATGCATTTCGGGCATAGTGCACCTCTCGGTGCACTGCCTGCCCGATGGCGAGTGCTCGCTTCGGCTATTCCAGCCGGGTCAACTTCACTTATCCGAGATCGAATTCTACCGCAGCGGATGCGACCAGGCGGGGCGCATGGCCGACCCGGCGGGCGCGGTCACGATCGAAGCTGACTGGCCTGCGACAGTGCTGACACGTCCAGACCATCGGCCACGAATTCCCGGTCAGCGAGTAGATCTTCGCCGCCGTGTCCTTGCTGCTGTCCCGCCACGCTGGTGCGTGCGGTGGCTGCTCACAGAGGTCATACCGGAAGTCGACGATGATGTCGTCGTTGGTAAGCCCTTGTCCATCGCCACGCTGTGCCGTGCCGCATCGCTTGCCGCACCCTTGGTTGCCGCAGTGCAGTGCCGTACTCACAAGTTCCTGCATCCGAAGAGAGTAGGGCCTACGTCGCGAACTGCGGGATTTCACTTCCTGCATCCCAACGGTAGTCATTGAGGAGGACGCGGACGCTGTGGTCTTCGACCCTGGTCGCCTGTTCGGCGGAAGGGCGGAACGCTCGCTACCGTTATTGACTGTTCCGTTGGTGCACCAGTATCAACCCCCGGAGGCAGCCCAGGAAGCATCGTCCCGTGTACGCGGCGAGCACCCCGGTCGGTGCCTCGTGGCAGACGTGGTTGTTTTCAAAGGCTCATCATTCGGATTAGCGAAAAGTAGTGATGCTGTGGCAGAGTGTGACGCGCACGCCCGGCGCCTAGGCGACGTCGGGCACCCTCCTCGGTCAGGTCGCGAGACCGCGTCCGGAGGGATGTGTCACGCGGGCTGACGGCTTTGGCCGTTCAGCACCAGGGCACGAAGACGATTCGCTCACATCCCTGAGCAACGCTCAGGATCACTAAGCCAATCAGAGACGCTGCCCTTGTGGCGGACCTGCTGTCCCGGCCCTGTCTGGGGTGCTATATCAGGACAGCAGTTTCAGCCGCTGCCCGGCAGGCGGCATCCGGCGGGGTCTCCCGGGGGGTAAGTGTCGTACAAGATGCCACCGCTTGACGGTCAGCTGCGCCCGGACTCGTTGTCCATGCGCCGACTCGTTCTGGCTGTACTGTTGGCGACCATGCTGGCCATGGAAGCGGCCTCCTGGCCGACGGTATCCCGGTCGGACGATGCCTCCGCAGGTCCGCCGTCCGGGCTGGCTCCCGGTGTGTTTGTCAAGGAGTGGGAGACCCGGGTCGAAGGCGCCAGTGAGCTGGGATATGACGCTCCCACCCGTACCCTGTTCCTGTGGTACTCCGACGGTGGCAGACCATGGTCTCCCCACCGGCTGTTCGTACTCAACGCGGACACCGGTACCCGCCGCTGGATGGCCCAGCCTGCGGGATGGGACATCCAGCTGGACTACCTGCCGGACGACTACGTGCTCGGCAACGTCGCCGTTGTGGTCGGGACCGACCCGTCGGGAAGATTCGGGGCCGCCGCCCTCGATGTCGAAGACGGTGACCTGCTGTGGACGCGGTTCTTCCCGAAAGACTATCCCGAGATCGCGTTCTTGCGGGATGCGGTCGTGGTGCAGACCTCGGCATCGACGGTAAGGGCGCTGGATGCCGCCGGGGGCGGCACCCGGTGGACGTGGTCCACCCCGACTGACTGCACCGTGGAGGTGGTACGGGGAAGCGCGGAGCTCGTCGTCGTCGAGACCGCGTGCGGCGACCGGCACCATCTGCGGTCCCTGGACCCGCGCACCGGGCGCGAGTTGTGGCGGCACCGTATCGACACCCGCGGCGGGCCGCAGTTCGGCCCCTCCTGGACCGTGAAGGGGGGGATGGTCGGCCTCAGCTACCAGGATCAGATGTGGGCGTACAACAAGGGTGGGGAGACCGTGTTCGACCGCCCGAGCGGCGCTACCTGTGTGCGAGGCCTGCGAGGCCAGGGCTGCTTCGCAACTGCCGACGACGTCGGGGTCCTGTCATTCCACACCGGCCGCAAACCTGTAGTGGAGGCTGTCGACCTGCGTGACGGCACCCGCCTGTGGCGGCACTCGATGGGGCAGCCCACGTGGTTCGAAACGCGCGGAGAGAGCCTGCACATCTTCGGAACCTTCCCTGAACCACTCTTCCCGCATTATCTCGCCACGGTGGACCTGCGCAGCGGCACGTACCTGCTCAATGCCACGCCCATTGCCTTTGACGGCACTGCCGAATTCATCGGAATCGTGGACGAACGCGTGGTTCTGAGCGAGAAGCACAGGCACACCACCGCCTACCGGATCAAGCCGCGCCAGAGCGGGTTCTTCGGCGGTGCGCCTCCGCGCGCCTGGCCAGACGCCTGCACGCTGCTAAGCCCCGAGCAGGTGGAAGATGCGGTCCCGAACGTAGACCGTTACGAGGCGGTACCGGATCGGCTGGCCTTTCTCAGTACCTCCTTGCCAGAGCCGGTGACCTGCCGATACCGGCCGGACCCGCTCAGCGGCCCCGTCGCGACCGTCTCCATCATCTGGGTGGCGGACACTGCACAGCGAGCCCAGCAGATCCTCGGGCGCTTCGCCGACGGGGCTGGGAAATCCCGCGAGATACTCCCGGAAATCGGGGATTCTGCGGCATGGAGGGTGCCGTGGACAGGCCAGGACTCGCACACGGTGTACTTCCGTGTCGGCCGCCACCTCGCATCAGCGACGGTCGACAGCCCGGACGACTCCGCTGAACTGGCCCAGGACCTAGCGCAGAAGGCCGCTGAGGGGCTGCGTTCCATCGGCTGAGTGCCTCTAGCACACAGTGTCCCGACCACAACCTGCCGAACAGGAGCGAGATGGGCTTGCCTGGGGGACCACGCCAGTTGAGACGCCGTGTTCGGATCAGCTCACCGAGCAGACGCCGCGCGGCACCGGAGCCCGACAGCGCACCCGACGGCGCGGCTGCCAGCTCACCCCGCACGCCGCGCGGCTGGCTCATGCTCTCCGTCGTGCTCGTCGTCACCGCTTTGGCCACCAGCATCGGCGGCGGGTTGGGAGGCGACCTCTACGGCGCGCTCAAAGCACTGATCGGCATCGGCGACCAGGAGACCGACTCGGACGATCCTTTCACGGTGATCGTGTCTGCCGACTACACCGACGTGCCCGGTGTCGCCCTGAGCAAACCGCTGCGCAGGGGGGACGACGCGTTCGCCCTGCGACGCGGGATCGACAGCAACGAGAAGTGGGCCGACCTCCTCGCTCGTCAAGGCGGCGCCGTCATAGACGAGTTGAAGGTGTCGTTCGTGTTCACCGGAGTCCGGGACACCTCCGTGCGCATCACCGACATGACCATCCACAAGCTCGCTACGTCCCCGACTCTCAGCGGCACAGCGATCTATCCGTACACCCAGGGAGAGGTCGGCTCCATCCCCGTACACGCGGACCTGGACCAGCCGCGCCCGCGCATCCTCGGCAAAGACGGCAAGCCGTACTTCGCCGCATACGACATCGACCTGGCCAAGGACGAGCGGGTCACCGTGGCACTGTCCTGTCAGGCGGATGCAGCGATGTACCGCTGGGTGATGTCCATCGACTACGTCGACGACGACGGTGCCCACACCGTGTATGTGGACCGTGGCGGCAAGCTTATTGAATCCCGCGACAAAGTGTCCTTGAAGTCCACCTTTGCGGTGACCGGAGAAGCAAAATCCCACACTGTCGTCTACGAAGGAAACAATTCCAGCCCAGGCTTCCACGTAAAACCGTGAGTGCGTTGTGGTGTGCAATATCCTGCAGGTTCGGCCGAGCATCTCCGCTCTGTTGCAGCAGGTCAGCCGGGCAGGTGAGATCGGCGAGCCCGTGTGGATCATGATGGAACTTCGAGAATGCTGAAGTTCCATCATGATCCACACGCGGATGTGCGGGCCGCTACCTGCGGACTACCTAATCAGTCCCCGTGCCGAGACATTGAGCGTCACGACGAACTCACAGGTTGTTGCATACCCTTCCTGCAGCGGCGGGCAGCCGCGGCGACGCTTGCCGGGGAGAGCTCGACGGCCCCAAGGTCTCGTTCGCCCGGGCGGCTCAGGTTCCCGGGCTCCCGACGGGGACCATCACCATCCTCGCGGCCGCGTCCGTACGGCGGTAGGGAGACGGCAGCGGCCCCGGACCAAAGGAAGTCCGGGGCCGCTGCGCTGGTCTGTCGAGCGGTCAGCCCTGAGGGGGCTGCTGAGCGGAGACTGCCGCGATCCAGGCGGCGGCCGCGACCTTGAGCAGCTCCAGGGCGAGTCCGTGCGCACCCAGGGTGAGGAGCAGCAGCCCGGCCCCGCAGGCGGTGGTCCCGCTCCAGAACAGGATTGCGCGGCTGTGGCGGCGGGCCCAGCGGGCGGCGGCGCGGCGCTTCTCGCGGCGGCGCTCACGGCGCATCTGCCGAACCCGTCGGCGCTGGAGAGCCAGGTCCTTCTTGGCGTCCCTGATCATGTCGTCGAAGGTCGCCCGGGCCCACGCGGGCGGCTCCTCGCGCTGGCTGTCGGGAAGGTGGATGCTGGTCATGGAACTGACCTCCTGGTCGAAGTTCCCGCCGCTCGTGGTGTGGCAGCCGAGTCGAGCGGACGGTGCCGGGACGCTTGTGTGTCCCGGCACAAACACCAGTAGGGCCGGAGGCCCTGGCGTTTGCTCCAGGTCTCCGGCCCTACTGGTCTCGCTACGGTGGACGCTTCCGGTCACCGTTTAAGGAAACTCCGGTTGGTCACTGCTGAGACACCTCCCGCTTGGTCGGACGGGTGAACAAGGCGCTTGCCAGCGCGACGATGTGTAGTCCTGCCCGCTTACCGAACCGGGTGGATCGAGGCCCGTCGGTGGGAAACAGTGCCTGCTTGATCGGCACCATCGCGATCAGGACTGTGTCCCAGAGGCGGGAGATCCTGTAGGAGATCAGCGAGACGATGGTGCGCATCGCTAGCCCCCAGTCTTTGTTCTTCGTCTTCATACGAGTGCTACCCCCAGTAGCCGGCGTGAGTGCGTGTGGTTGGTGGTATTGCGGCCAAGCAACCCACCCTCGGTGTGCAGGGGCCTCGTGTCGCGACGGGCCCCTGCACCCGGGGGAACGGTTACTTGGACGGCACCGCCCAGCCGAGATTCCCGCGCATCGGCTTGAGCTTCTTGCGTGCCCGGTGGACGGCGTTGCGTACGGCGCCGTCCGTGATCCCGAGCAGGGCGGCCGCCTGCGGGGAGGTGAACCGGTCGAACTTCACGAGCGCGAGCGCGAGCAGCTCCCCGGGCTCCAGCTCCGCGGCGAGCGTCTTGCCGTACTGCGCCATCTCCATCCGGTCGGATACGGTCGCGGCCACGGAGTCGAGGCCGAACTCCACGACGTAGCCCGCAACCGGCTGGGGGGCTTCCTCAAGCACCCATGTGTCGTCGCCGATGAGCAGTTCCCGCGCCCGCTGCTTGGCCAGCGTGTTGTGGAAGGCCCTCACCGCGTTGTTGAAGGACTTCCAGGCATAATCCTTGATCTCCTTCTCGACGGGCCCGCTCTTCAGCTTCGTGTGCAGGCCCTGGAAGATCTTGTCGGAGACGTCGCCCTCGTGAACCTCCCCCACGTTGACCCGGATGTGCCGGCGGAAAGCGGGCTCGTTCTCCGCGACGTACCCCCACTGAGGCAGGGACTCCGACGGCAGTTCCGCCGCAGGGCACAAGAGGGGCAGGATGCTCTCTCGCTGACCTGGGATCAGCGGACGCTTCTTCACTGTGGTTGTCCTTCGGTCAAGTTGCCTACAACTACGAGGGCACCTCAACCCGACTCCCCGGAGCCCCGTAGTAGTTCCAGTCCTGGGCGTTCGCGATCCGTTTGTAGCCGACGCGTGACCTGAGTCACATGCGGGCCATGGCGACTGGATCGGGGGCGGCTTTGCCGTCTGGGGGCTGGGGTGGGTCTGCTGCTGTGCGGGGTGCATCCGGACGATGACCCGCGCCCGCATCTGGGCCCGCTGGGTCGTTTGCGCCTCCTGGGAGTCACTGGCGACCTCGGTTCCGGAATACGACCGGAACAGGCAGCCGCAGTAAATGCGGGCACCTGATCTTGCCTGGGAACCGCGTTCCCGCAGGCGGCGGCACAGCCCGCTGACCTGCGGCTCCTTGCTGCTACGGCACGTTTCTGCCGTACTCCGGAAGCCCTCCGGGGCGGGGGCTTCGGTGCTCAGCGGCGCCAGCGTTCCTGGCCAGGGCCCTTGCAGGTGTAGACGACGCCCTTCTTGCTGATGCCCGTCGATCCGGGAGGGGAGCAGTAGGCGCCGGGGGTGACGGTGTCGATACTGCCGTCCCCGCCAGAACTGGAGGAGCCGCCGGACGACGAGGAGCTGGAGTCATCCGAGTCGTCATCGCCCGTGCTGGGCGGCGTCGGGTCCGGGTGCAGCTCGGTGAACTCCGTCTTCGGGCACGCAGTGCCGGGCGCGGTCACCTTGAGATACGCCGTGGTGGTCTTCGGGTATTCGATCTCCTCGCCCGCTTTCGGCTCCTGGAAGCAGACGGTCCAGTCGTCCGCCGTGGCGGGGAGGGTGACGTCGGTGTAGGCACTGTCGGCCTCGATCGCCTTGAAGGCGAGCGGCTTGAGCGTCGCGGACGCCTTCGCGAAGGTCTGGCCGACGACCTTCGACATCTTCGGGTAGGGGATCGACTCACCGTCCTTCGCAGGGCACGGCCACTCGTTGCGGACCACGCCGAAGTCGAGCGTGGGCATCGTGCCGACCTTCTTGGCCGACACAGCCTGGAAGCACACCTTCCAGTTGTCGTCGTCCCACTGCCCGGCGTCGTCGTCCGAGGCGTCGTGCGAGATGGCGTTGTACCCGGCGTCGTAGGCCGCTGCCTTGGCCGTTTTGAGGTTCTGGCCCACAAAACTGGGCGGTCCGCTCGGAGTCGGGCTCGCGGACGGGGTGGTCGTTGCCGGGGCTGTCGCAGCGGCCTTCGGCTTGGCGTCCTCCTTCGGGTCCTTTGGCGAGTCGCCGAGGAACAGTGTGATGAACCAGAGGCCGGCGAGGACGGTAGCGATGATCTTCTTCGTCTGGCTCCAGTGACTGAGCCACGCGAGCGCGATGCCGCCGGGCGGAAATATGACCAGGGCCGCGATGACGAGCGCCGGGTGCTGCCACCAGCGCCGGACCGGCGTCGGAGGATACGGGTACGGCGGAGGTTGCTGGGGGGAGCCGTATCCGGGCGGCGGTTGCGTCATAGGGGTCTCCACGAGCAGGGAATCGAGCGGCGCTCAACATATACAGAACGTTCACGGCTCTTAACTGCTTGGTGCGAGAACTGAGACAACTGCTCTTCCTGGACTACAGGGGGACAGCCCAGTACCCGACCCGGACCGGCACTGTGCCTGCCGGAGCCCGTGCTCCGGGGCCTTGCCGACGCCAGCGCCGTACGCGTGCTGCCAGCAGCAGAACGGGCAGCGGACTACGAGGGTCCACCGGAGTCGATACACCCCGAGCGACCACACACGGTCACCAGCAGACCCGCCAAGGCAGCGAACTCGCGACAGTTGATTACGCGAGCTCACCAGTACGGCCGCGATCGAGCCGTACGACGCTGCCGGCTGGTCGAGAATTGCCCGGCCTGCGGCGAACTGGACCGGCTCTGCCGCTACCACGAGGGCTACACCACGGGGTACGAGGCGCTGAACCAGCTGCTCACGGAGGCCTCCCGCGTCGACCCGAAGGTCACCATCAAGGACGCGCTCCGGCGCCTGGCCGACGCGGACGAGGCCGCCGAGCGCGGCGAACTGGCCGCCGCCGTCGACCGGCTGACCAGGGGACAGGGACGACGCTGACCAGCGCATCGCCGTGCCCGGAGTCCGCGGGCCCGGTCGTCCCGCCGTTCGACCTGACGCCCGGCACACTCGTGGTGGCGGTCGGCAAGCACAACAGCTCTACGACTCTGGCACCCCGGTTCCGAAGATCGCCCGCACCTTCAAGGCTGCACCCGCCACCATCTACCGCCACATCACACTCAAAACAGCAAGATGATGGGGCTGAGGAAGGGGCGGGACGGTCCTTCCTGCCCTGAGCAGTTTTCGGAGGTCACCGGGACTGACGACGAGCCTCCCACGCCAGGTGAGCAGTGCGCAGTGCCGCGTGAACGCTGTCCGCCTCCTGCTGCGAGACCGGGATCGTCCGCATGCAGGGGCTTCCTTCCGCTGCGCTGGTGCGGATCTCGTCGCTCCCGATTCGGGCTCCCTCCTGCGTGGTGCTCTCGGCGACATCAAACACGTGCCAGGTGCCGTGCTCGTTGTTGTCCTCGTCGTCCTGGAACTCCGTTCCCTCCCACTGCCGTCCCTCGAAGCTTCTGGCATACCGTCCGATGTCGAAGCCAAGATGGTAATAGGTGCCGACCTCCAGCTGGGCGGCGTCCGTTACCGCTTCTCCAGTGCGCCCCCACAGACGGAACTTCGCAGGTGCGTCGCCATCGGCCGCAGTTTCTTGAAGCTCCTCAAGCGTGGGTTGCTCACGTTCTGCACGCTTACGCGCTTCTTCCTTGCCAGCGGGGGTGAGGTAAGGAAACGTAACCGGCAGGCCGAGCTCGGTCTCGATGCGGGTCAGATGCTCCTTGGCCAGGATCGTGATCATCATGTCGTCCGCCGGCACTCCGTGGTCGTACCACCAGCTGAACTTCGGGCCGTGGGCGCCTTTCGTGATGAGATAGGTGACTCCACGGCCATCGTCCAAGAGGGGTGCGTGGCGTCTGAAGCCGAGCAGCCTCTTCGGGATTGGCGACGGAGGCACCTGTCCCTGCCCTCCATCGCGCCACGTCTTGGTCTCCTTGAGCGCTATGACCGGGAAAGCGAAGAAGGTGAAGAAAGCTGTGATATATCCGAAGAACGATGACTTTGGCACATACGGGATCGGAGCGAAGAACAGAACCGCCCACGCAGCCCATGAGGCGGTGAGCACAAGCAGGGTTCGAACAGCTCTCGTTGCCATGACGTCGCTTCTTTCCCTGAGGTCGAGTCGTGCGGACAAAGCAGGTCAAGCACACGGCATCACCTACGTTTACGGAAGCACCGTTCGATAATTCCGCGTTGTCGAGCATGAGAGAGCCTGCTCTTGTCGGCGACAGCTGAACTCCTGCCGTCTGTGCCGGCCGTTGGGGTGTGTGGTGTCGGCGTCGTAGACGCCGCCGGTGAAGATCATGATGTGGACCGGATCGCATGCTGCTGCGGCGACTGCGATGCCGCTGCCCACTGCGTACTTCCGCGAAGCGACGATGACGTGGTTCACCTTGAGGCTGTGCACGTCGGGCGCTCTGAGGAAAGAAGCGTCACGGCGGTCGGCCTGGGACTTCCCCCCGATCGTGAGGGGGGCGCCATGCGTGTAGCCGCTCACATCGTCGAAGTCCCGGCACTCCACCGGATCGGGACGGCAGTTCGTCACGCCTCGCCTGGCGTGAGCCCCGTCCCCGGAGGTCTGGCCGGGACGGTATA
Source organism: Streptomyces sp. NPDC002845 (assembly GCF_053591955.1). Taxonomy (NCBI): domain Bacteria; kingdom Bacillati; phylum Actinomycetota; class Actinomycetes; order Kitasatosporales; family Streptomycetaceae; genus Streptomyces; species Streptomyces sp. NPDC002845. Next base: position 130,813 of record NZ_JBSFUU010000017.1, read on the forward strand.
TGCGGGTCATCCCACCGTCCGGCCGTCTGCGACTGTCCGGGCGCGGGTCAGGTCCTCCGGGGTCTGAAGGGTTCCGGACTCGTTGATGCGCAGGTACAGGGCGGCCTCGTCCTCCACGGTGGTGGCACTCTTGTAGTCGATGACGAGTAGGGAGGCCCGGCGCTCGAACCTGAGGCGGCCCGGCTTGCTCAGCCCGGTGAAACGGACGTACGGGCCGTCTTCGGTGGCTTCGGTGACGTCGATGTACTCGGAGTCGATCCAGGAGGCCGGCACCGCGAACTGACCGGCGAACCACATCACCGCGGTGGTCAGCTTGTTCTTTATGGTCTGGCCTGGTCGCGTTCGGTGATCGTCTCGGGTCGTTTCACGGTTTTGCCCACGTCGTAGCGGGTGGCGGGCCGCCGGTTCTTGGAGCCGAGCGGTCTGCCGGGGCCTGGCCGGCTGGGTTTCGGCGCACGGGCGGGGCAGCTCAAGGCGGGGCGGAGGTTTCTGAACCCTCGGCGGACCCGGGCCGGGTGAGCCGGCCGGGCTCCGCGGGCTTCTCCCAGGGGCGGCGGAGGTCCTCGGCGAGAGGGCGGGTGAGCCGAAGTTGGGTGTGAGCGGTGATGACCAGCCACGTCCAGCGGTCCGCCGCCTCAGGAGTACGGACCTTCGGCCGGGTCCAGCCGAGCGTCTGCTTGATCATGCGGAAGGTGTGTTCAAGATCGAAGCGGCGCAGGAACGCCTGCCAGCGCAGATCGACGTCCGCGCCGGTCATCCCGGTCTTCGAGGACCACAGCCAGACCGGCAGCGGGTCCCCTCCGCCGGGCAGGTGGTCGACCTGCAGGCGGATCAACGTCCCCTCAAGGATGGGGAGTTCACCGTCATGTCCGATCCAGGCCGAACGGGTGGTAAGCCGCGGGTGGATCCGGTCCCAGGCCATCGTCTGCGCGGTGCCGTAGCGGTCGGTGACCTGCGTGGTGGCCGTGTCCGGCTCGCCCCAGGACTCCGGTTTGACGAAGCGGAACTCCTTGCCGTGCTTCGGGGGCCGTCCGCCCTGCGGCGGTGAGATCCACGGCACGGGGACGGGCTTGCGCATCACCCGGTCCGACCGCATCCGCCCCAGCACCTCGACGGGCAGCCCGTGAAGGAGGTGGGCCATGCGCGGGGCGCCGTAGCCGGCGTCGAAGACGATGAGGATGTCCACGTCGCCCTGGCGCCACCGCCCGCCCGCGATCAGGTCCTGAACCACGCGGCGGACCTGGACTGCGGTGACCTTGGCGACGTCGTCAGTGGGGCCGAGGCGGACCGCGTCCAGCAGCTGGCACCACGACGTGCGCCCGGATTCGAGTGCGGCGACGAACGAGTACGGCCAACCTGGGATCATCAGGTGCTGATCCTTACTACGGCCGTAGGCGTGGCAGAACAACCTGTCCGCGCTGCACTCGGCGTCCGGCCGCAGCCAGTTGGACACGTCCACGGCCAGGACGAGCCGGCCGTCGGCCGCCTTGGGCTGGGGCAGCGCGGCCAGCGTCCGCCGCAGCCGCCCGGCGTCGATCCGGCCGCGGTTGAGAGCCTCGTACGAGGCGCCGTGTCCACGGCGGTGCTCGGCCAGCAGCGTCAGGTCCACCGGCGTCCTCACCGGCCCGTCCGCGCACAATAACGCGTCGGTGAGTTCGAACAGTTCGTCACGGCGGGCGGTCAGGCACGCATAGAAGTCGTCCCGGAAGTGTGACGCCACCGCGAACGGCTCCCGCTGGGCATCGTGGTGCAGCAGACTCATTCCCCACGGCCTTCGTACTGGTCAAGTGCCTCTTTGGTCGGAGCACAGGATCAGGCGAAGGCCGTGTTCACGTCCCCGGAATCCCCGTACGAGCGATCACGTTCGAGGCATCGCTCGAGGCCAGACCATAAAGAACAAGGCCAGAAGCTGTTTCTGATGCCGACATGTCAAGAGCCGACATGTCAAGAGCCGGTGGATCCGAGACCGACCGGTGGCCGGGGTTCTACGTTGAGCAACAGATTGGCGCCTGGCATTTGAGAAGTCTGCCGCCTTCGTTACATTGACGCGCAAAGCACTGGCGGGGAGTGTGCCCCGACCGCAGTAATCTCGGGGAGAGAGCAGTGTCCATACCGCCGCCGCTGGCAGGGGCTCCGATTCCGAATTTTGCCCTCCGCCGGGTCACCCGTGTCCTGGCGGTGGTGCTGACTCTGGGGGTATTCGCCTGGGCGCCGTTCGCCTGGTCGGCGGTGCGCCAGCGTTCCAAGGCCGACGCGTTCCTCGCGACCGTCCTCTTCACCACGGCGATCTACCTGGTGTCATTGGCCTCCAACGAGGGGAACGATCTGGCCTTCTGGACAGTGCTGCTCATCCTGATGCCGGGCGGCAGTGTGCTGGCAGCGAGACGCACCCCGCGCACGGCGACCGTCCCGGCAGGAAGCAGGGCGCGAGCGACCTCGCTCATCGCTGTCGGGGCGGTGGTCTACTTCGTCGCGGCCGGGGCTTTCGCACCGAGCGAGCCACCAAACCAGGATGAGACCACGCCGCCGGCTTCATCGCCTGCCCCTTCGCTGTCGTCTGAATCAGAGCCCACCGCAGCAGTGACCGAGTCCGTCACTCCACCCGATGTCGCCCCAGAGACGGAGGAAGCAGAAGAACCCGACGCCCCGAAGGCAGAGGAAGATGACAACGGCGGGACGGGGGGCCGGGACTTCGACGGGCAGGTGGGCATCCAGTTCGGGTACGCGTGTTCCCCCGTCGGCGCTCTCGGCATTGCTGAGGATGGACGTCCCGCCAAATGCTTCATGGGCAAAGACGGCCGGGCTCGGTGGGGCTACGACTCGAACCGTGGCTAGCTGACCTCGGCGTCCTGCTCCGCCGATGCCGGGTGGGCTGCCGGACCGCGCCCGAAAGGTGTGCACAGACCTCAGGAGCGATGCCGAATGCTTGTCGGTGAGTACGCGGCCGGGTGTCGATGTTCGTCGCGCGTGGGCGGAGGAGACGTCGGGAATGGATGAGGGGCTTGCCGCTGTGGTCGCCGGTCTCGCAGGTGCCATCGGGGGCGCTGGTGGTGCGGTGTTCGATGCGGTGGCGACCGCGCGTGCGATGGCACGGCAGGTACGTGATCAAGCCTCCACAGAGCACGGACAGTGGCTCCGTGGCCAGCGCATGCAGGCTTACCTCACGCTGCTGCAGGAGTGGGATGCGGCGCACAAGCAGCTGAAGAACATTTGGCCCCGGGCAGTTGAGGCCTACTACGAGGACTCGATCAACATCTTCCAGGGCGACATGGTCGTCGTCACCTGGCGCTGAAGGAGGGCCGGGGGCACAGGCGGTGGCGGGAGGCTCAGCCACCGGCCAGGGCACTGATCAGCGTGCGAGCCGCCGTCTTGGTCCGCCGCTTCGCGGTCGTCGCGGTCCGTTCCCTGGGGAGGGCACGCGGCGTGATGCTGGTGCCTTTGACTGCCTCGGTGAACGCGGCGTCGAACTGCTCCCTGCCCGCCTTCTCCGTGAGGGTGGCGAGGTACTTCAGCTGCGCGGCGGTGGCCGGTTCCGTTTTCGCTTTCGCGGCCCGCCCCCGCCGCGGGCCGTAGATGTGTTCGTTCTCTGCCTTCTGCTTCGCCTCGGCTGCCGGACTGCGCCAGGTGACGTACACGCTCTCGAACTCGGTTGGGTGCCGGGCCTGCCGGTGACCGCCTCCCACAGCGCGTTCGCTGTCAGCGCCGACTCGTCCACGCCCGGCCCGGGCCTACCAGCCCGTAGTAGCCGGACGCGCACAGGGCCACCGGCAGGCTGGGTCCCTCAGGGAACTGGCGACAGTTGAATAGGCGAGCCCACCAGTACCAAGGCCGGTTACCGCCGCCCGGACAGCCGCTGGTCGTCACCGTGGCCCACGTGGGTCTGACGCTCCAGAAACAGATCCCACAGCGCCCACACCATGGAATCGAGCAGGTCCGGCGAGTCTTCGGCCTCCCCCATGCCGACGAACGTGGTCATCTGCTCCTCCAGTTCGGCGAACCCGCGGGCCCGGCCTACGTGGTGGATGCGGGCCTGTTCGTACAGTTGGGCCACCGGGGCGGCGCGGGCGCGCTTGCCGCGGGTGGCGTGCACGATGCGCCACGGCACAGCCGGGTCTACCTGCTCCAGCAGGGCCGGGAGGTATTCGCCGCCGTTGTTGGCTTCGAGGACCACGCAGTCGGCCTCGTACTGGTGGTACAACTCGGCGGCACGGCGCATCGCCGCGGTCGGGGTGTGGCGCTGCTGCTCGGCGTGCAGGACGTATCCGCGGGGCCGGTTGTCTCCGTACACCGTGGCGGGCGGGATGCCGCGTCCGGCGACGGTGAAGGCGGTCAGGTCGGCGTTCTCGTGGCTCTTGGTGGCGGGGTCGACGGCGACGACGATGCGGTTGAGGGCGGGGAGGTGCTCGCGGTGGATGCGGAAGCCTTCGACTTCGAGCATCCAGCCCTGCCACAGAGCGCCTTCGACATCTTCGAGGAGTTCGCCGGACAGTTCCTGGCGACCGAGGCGGGTGCCGGCGTACTCGGCTTCGAGTTCGGCGCGGGCGACCTCGGAGAGGTTCGCAGCGTTGTCGTCCATGTGACCGCGCACCATGACGATCTTCGGACGCTCGGCAGCCCCGTCACCAGCGGACTTGGCCTTGCTCCACTGCTGTTCCTGGTCGCGCCCACGGGCGACCAGGCGTTTGATATGCGGGAGCGGCTTGGGAGTGGTGGAGACGATGATCTGCGGCTCGTCGGATTCGCGCAGGCAGAACCACAGCATGTCGTAGACCTCCTGCGCGGTCTGCCGGGGCCATGCCGCGTACTCGTCGAGCCACGCCTTGTCGAAGGCCCAACCGCGCAGGTTGTCCGGAGTCTCGGCGCCGAAGCCGCGGATGATGGTGCCGTTGCGCAGCCGGAGCGCGGTCTCGCCGAGGGAGGAGGTGTAGCGGCGTACCTCGGCGTCGGGGATGACTGAGCGCAGGCCGGACTTCGGAGACTCGAAGCAGATGTCGCGTACGAGCGTGGCGTTCTTGGCGACGACGGCGATCATCTGGCCCGGCTCGGACGCCCACTGCCGTACCTGCTCGGCGGCAGTGCGCGTCTTCCCCCACCCCCTCCCTGTCAGCAGCAGCCAGATCGTCCACAGCCAGTCCGGCGGACGCTGGTTCGCGCGGGCATGGTTGTGGCGCCAACCTTCGTGCGGCAGACCGTCGCAGTCGCGTCGAGGGCAGGTCCAGCGGCGCCGTGACTGTTCGTCGGCGGCCGTCAGGGCCGCGACCTCCGCGCGCATCTGGTCCAGGGTCATGACGGACGGGTCGGGCAGGTTCTCGATGCGGCGCCGCAGAGCCCAGCCGCTGTCGTTCACGGCGTATCCCCCTGGCCGATACGGCGCTCCAGCTCACGGCGCAGCTGCTCCATGCGGGCCTTGCGTTCCTCATCGGTCAGCGCCTCCGCCTCCACGGCGCCTCCGCCGTCGGCGACAGCGTGTTCCGGGCTGCCGAGGTTGTCGCCAACTGCTCGGCGTTCGATGTCGGCGGCGGTGGCGAAGTACCTCAGCAGCTCGGCGGGAGACAGCTCGCGCGGGTCGAGGATCTGCAGGCGGGCAACGGCCTTGCCGAGGAACGCCTGGGCGAGCTTGGCGTGACGGCGAGCGGTCTCCTTCCGGGCCTGCCGCTGCTCGGCGGCGAAGATCCGGTCCTGCTCCCGATCGAAGGCCTGGGCGCGCAACACCCAGGCGTGGGCACGGGACCAACGGCCGATCAGCGTCCGTGACTTGCCCAGCTGTCGTGCGACTTTCGTGATGCTCCGGGCAGGCCCCATGTCACGGTAGGCGGCGAACGCCGAGAAAGCGGCAGTCGTCTCGCTGTCCTGCCGCTCCCAGGGGTCGTTCGCCGTCTGGTCGTCGCCCGCCATGTGTCCTTCTTCGTGTGCTCCGTTCTCTACGGCTATGTCGTGTCGCCAGGCGACACCACGGCCGCGGCGAGGATATCGAGGGCGCGCCACGGCTCGTTCTCCGGCACGGTGCCGTCCTTGACGAGGACGTCGACGGCGGCGCGTACGGCGGCCGCGGTGTCGATGGGGATCGCCCGGGTTCCGAAGACGGTTTCGACGGGCGCGGTACCGGTGCGGCCGGCCTGCCGGGATTCCGGGTCGTACCAGCCGTCGGCCAGGTCTCCGAGATGGGCCTCGAACACGGTGAGGATCACGCCGAGCGCGGTGGCCACGTTGCCGATCTTGTACGCGGCACGGGATGTCTCGATGGCATCAAGGACCGCCTCGTACTGGGCCAGTCCGGCGGCCCAGCGGGCATCGGCGGCAGCCGTGGCCTTGGCGGCGTCGATCGCGCCTTCGGCGCGCTCCAGTTCGTCGGGCAGGAACACGACCTGGACGGTGGCGAAGTCAAGGTTGGCTTCGCCGAGCCCGGTCACGTCGACCTTCTCCAGCAGGTCCAGCGCCCTGTCGTCCAGGCCGCTGTACTGCCGCCACTCGACGGCCTCCAGCTCGTCGTACAGCTCCTTGAGGATCGCCGGATCGTCCTGCCCGGCGATGGCGTTGTGGGAGAGCTGGAGCGCGATCTGCCGCTGCCGGGGCAGCGGTTCGGCGATCTCCAGCCAGCCGATCCGGCTCAGGCCCGCTTCGATCGCGGCCATGGTGCGGTGGTTGCCGGACAGGACGATGCGCCGCCCGGTGTCGCTGTCGTTCCACACCAGCGGAGTGGAGGTGAGGCAGCCGTCCCGCTTGATGTTGTCGACGAGCTGCCGGAACTGCTCGTGCGGCAGGTAGCGGGCGTTGATGTCCAGCAGGGTCAGGTCCCGGGGGTCGCCTTCGACGTACGTCGGCGGGGCGAGGTGGTCGGTCATCCGCCGGCCTCCGGCGCGTAGCCCGTACGTCGCGGTGTGCCGCCTTTGTCGCCTCGCACGGTGGCGGACTGGTGCAGGCTGCGCGCCAGGATCCGGCGCGGTCGCTTGCGGCTGTCGGCGTCCTCGATACGGGCGCGGGCGTGCCCAGGGGTGTAGGCGGTGACGTGGAGGCGCCGTCCTTGCTCTCGGGGATGGCAGGCGACGTACACCTGTCCGAACTGGATCTGGTCGGTCATGGGTTCACTGCTCCTTCGAATTCTTTGAAGCGACAGAGGGCTCGGGGATGGCGCGCTTGCCCCACTTGGTGGTCCACGTCGTCCACGCCTGGTCGAGGGTGTGGCCGCCCATCCGGCCCTGGTACTGGAGTTGGTAGGCGTAGGCGTCCTCGTTGGAGGGGCTGCGCTTCGTCAGGCGGAGCAGCCCGCGGTACTTCATCGACACCGGCTTGTTGGTGAACGCGGTGGTGGCGACCGTGCGGATCCGCTTGGAGAAGGCGCGCTGGCACAACAGCTTGGCCTCGGCAGAGGTGGCCGCCAGGACCACGAGCTTGGACAGGCGCGGGTAGTCGGTGGGGCCGACGGCGAAGTCGGACAGCAGGTACGCCTCGTCGGGCGTGTGGTTGCTGGGCGACATCGCGAATACGCCGATGACCTTGCCCCCGGCCTTGACCGCGACCGCGAGGTGCGCGGCGCCGGGAGCGATGCGCGGGTTGAGGTAGCGGGAGCGCAGGGCGTTGAACTGGCCGGGTTTGAGCGGCGCGAGGGTCAATGGACCTTCGATCTGGTCGCCCTGGCGCAGGCGTACGGCGGTGACCGGCTCGATGGCCTGGCGGGGGGCGACGATGCGGGTGCGTGCCGCGGAGGCGTACACGTAGAAGGGGGCTGCGCGCGGGGTGGCCTTGATGACGCCGCGCAGGTGCGGGCGCAGTGCTTCTACGTCGTGGTTGGAGGCGGTGAGCCAGTAGGGGCGGTTGGTGATCGCGCCGAGGATCGAGACGACGTCGGCGTCCGACAGGGGTTCGTAGTGGGGTGCGTCCCAGGTGAAGTGGGCGTCCAGCGGCTCGTACAGCTTCTCGTAGCCGCCCCCGTAGAAAGGGGGGAAGGAGCACACGGGGGCGTCGGGGGGCACCTTGTCCAGCCATGAGCGGACGTCTTCGGCTTCGTAGGAGGCCAGTCGCAGGTCTGTGTGCGACAGCTTCTCGACCGTTTCGGCGTGCTTGGCCTGCCACTGGTCGCGGTAGGAACGCACGACCCGCTGGTGCCAGAGCCCGTCGCGGTCGACTGAGGCGAGGAAGCGCGTGCCGAGCATGAGCGTCGCCACGGTGCCGGGGCCGTCGTCCAAGAAGTCGGCGAGCCAGCCGAGTTGGTCTTGGGACTCCTCCCTCAGCCGGACGCCCGTGGGCTGTCCTGTGAGCCAACGGCCAATGGTGCTGGTGTAGATGGACACGTCCGAGGAGTGCAGCGCGAAGGCGGCGTCGGACAAGGTCCGCTCGATGGTGAAGTTGCCGCAGCAAGGGATGTAGACCGGTCCGGCCGGCCAGGCGCGTGCGGTCTCGCTGACGATGGAGCGCATGGGGCCCGGGATGGTGCCCTGGAACATGTGCCGCCTCCCCTGGGACGAGGTACGGGATACGAAAGCGCCCGGCCTGGCAGGTGCTGCCGGGCCGGGCGCCGAGCTGGAACCTAACACATACTAGGTTCAGACTATTCGATCAGTGTCATCTATCTCTACGCATTCGTCGGAGTCGGGGAGCGGCAGTGTGCCGTGCGGGTCGGGATCCGGGTCGGTCGTCAGCTTGTCGCTCGTCCAACTACGCGCCGTGTCGTCGTAGAAGTCCTCGCGCCTCATCGATGCCCAGTCGGGCCGCCGGGCGGTGCTCACAGGAGTGTCCCCTGCTCGTACTGCCCGGCCATCGGCCCGAGTTCGCGGACATCGTCACCGGTGGCTTCCTTCCACCAGGCGGCGAAGATCCGGCGGTGGCACCACAGGGTCGGATCGGCCAGGTCCTCGAAGCACAGCAGCACGAGCCGATGGTCTCCGGCAGCCCCCGCGATGGCCTCCAGGAGGGCCGCGACGCGTTGAACGCCGAGGACGTCGAGGTCGGCTCGATAGGCTGTGGTGAAGTCCGGACGAGGCTGGGTGAGGTATTCGGCACGCGGCGCGAGCTCACGCACAGAGTGTGTGAGCTGGTAGGAGAGTTTGAAGCGGGGTGCGCCGCGGGTGATGCGCACCGGAACGCCCTGCGGGGGCCGGAACGCCTGGTAGCGGTTGGTGAACAAGGTCAGCACAGCGGCTGCTTCCTTTCGTGTCTCGGCAGGCCAATACCCGCCGGATTGAGACCGGCGGGTATTGGGCTCAGCTTTTGTCGGGTACCTCCGTGAGCACGTACTCGCACTCAGGTTTCTGATAGACCTTCCTCGGTCCAGAACTCGGCGGGCAGTCGTTCGACTACGCAGACTCAAGAATTCGGCCGAGGATTTCGGTGTGAGGGTCGCGCTGGGTCCAGGAAGCCACAGGCCGCCAGGGCAACGCCTATGGCGCGGCCGGTTTCCCGGCCGCGCCACCTCCTTGGATCAGGCCGTCGTCCCGGCCTTCCCGCGGGGCCGCCTGGTACGGGGCTTGGGCTGAGCCTTGGCCTTGACCTCGGCCTCCGGCGCCTGCTCCGCCTTCGCCTCGACCTCCGGCGTCTGCCGCGCCTCGGACCCAGCGGGCTCCGTGGGCTTCGGCTCCGCCGGAGCAGTGTCCTGCAAGGCCGCCTCCGGCTCGGCTCCCGTCGTCTTGACCTCCTGGAGCGCCGAGTTCCAGGCGACTTCCCGGGCCTGCGCGATGCCGTTGGCCTGGCGAACGATCCGCCGAGCAAGGGTGACGCGCTCAGCCAGCCGGTCGACCTCCCGGACGTACCGCCCGAGTTCGGTGCCGAGGATGGTGGCCAACTCGTCCGGCTTCACCTTCGTCAGCTCGTCCAGCAGAGGCATGAGGACCTCCTCGACCTTGGCGAGCTTGTCCTTTGTCTTGGCCTTGGCCTTCTCCCTCTTCTCCTTCTCCTCCTCGCTGGGCGCCTCCTCGGAGACGAGCGAGACCTGCTGCTCGGCCATGCGCAGCCCCTGGGCGAAGTTCGCGGCGTCGGCCTCGCTGTCGAAGTCGCCTCGCATGTAGCGCGTAGCCGCGATGATCTGGTTCTGCGGGGTGAGCTGAGCGATGTGCCACGCCAGGTTCGGCTTGATCTTGCCCTCGTTGACCCACTCGGCCACCTCCGGACGCAGGGTCAGCAGGCCGAGCCGCCACTTGATGTGGGTCTCGGTCTTGCCGAACTTCCCGGCGATCTTCTTCGGGTTCCAGCCGAGCGCTGCGAGGTCAGCGTAGGCGCCGGCCTCCTCCAGGATGGTCATGTCGGCGCGGTTGACGTTCTCCGAGATCGACAGGACGAACGCCTGCTCTTCAGTGACGTCCTCCAGCACCCGCACCGGCACCGTCTCCAGGCCAGCGTCTGTGCTGGCCCGCCAGCGCCGCTCCCCCGCGACGATCATGTACGGGGCCTTCTCGCCCTCCACGGGGCGGACAACAATCGGCTGGAGCAGTCCGTTCTCACGGATGGTCCCGGTCAACTCCTTGTGCGCCTCGTCGTCGAAGAACTTACGGGGCTGGTTCGGGTTCGGGATGATCTGCGCAATTTCCAGTTCGAGGTACATTCCTCACACCCTTCTTTATGAATCCCAGATTTTCTAGGATTTCCGGCTTGCTGTTATTTATATCTTAATCGCATTCACCCCTAAAGCAAGTTAATTCCTGGCATTAAATACATGGAATTCCATTCGACTTCTTTTCTGTCATTTACTCTGCAAAACCGGCCGGATTTACTTCCATGCCTGCGGCGTGATTCCAGCGTGGTGCGGAGAACGGGGCTCCGCGGGAAGCCCTTTCCCGCGGCCGAACAACTGCCGCTCTGCACTGGCTGCAGCTTTGCGACGCCTCCGAGGCGTCTGCGAGCTCGCGGCAGCCAACCGGGCACGTCCGACATGGCTCGCCCAGATCCCGTCGGCACGCCCAACGACCGAGCGGCACACCGGAGATGACGATGAGCAGTACGGCGAGAGCGGCGCCGTGATCGACGGTCATCGAACGGAGCATTCCGCTCGGCAAGGTTCACGATCGGCCACCGCAGAGGGCAGAGCAGTCACCGAGCAGCCCCAACCGCGCAGCCGACCAGGCCGAGGCGATACCGGCACAGGGATCACGCCCCTGCCGCCCGAGCCGCCCGCGCCGCCCCCAAGGCTCGGAGGGGGCCGGGCCTTGCGGTCGGCACTCCGACATCGCCGCTCCCTGAAACGAAAGGACCCGCCCCAGCGAGGTCGGGGCGGGTCCAGTTCCTATCGCGCCGCCTGGCGCCCCGCATGGTCCGCCATCGGTGCGGGCCAGCTCCTCGCAGGCGGGGCGCGGGGGGGTCGGCCGCCTACGAGGAGCAGTTGAGGGGAACCACTGAACATGGCGCGGTCGACCCCGTGGGCCGCAGAACAGCATCCGCGTGGTCGACAAGCCGAATGTATCATCCAAACATGCAAGCGTGTCACCTATCTCTGATCACTACCCCGCGGTCTGGGTCGATCGGAGCGCAAGACCTCGCCCTCCGACTCCTCCTCGAGGACGATCGCTAACATGCGGAGCGCTGCCTTCGCATCCCTGGACACCCTCGGCAGCTCACCCGGACCCAGGACTCGCACAGCTCGACGCGCCAGGTCAGCAACGCGCTCCGGATCCACCTTGACCATGAGACTCCTCCCCTGCGGCGTAGACGCCCGCACGCGGAATGCGGTGGACACCAAGGCACCCCGACACTCCTTCACAATTACCAACGCACCCCGCCCGAGCGGCCTCCGACGTAAAGAGCGCCACCGTCTTCTCCCCCGCCACAGGCCGCGAGCCCTTCGCACACAGCACCGTGCCCAGCGCGGACGGAAGCCACTAAGCACCCGAAGTCGACCCATGGATCACAGGTGAAGATCCTTTGCTCCGGTCTGGGACTCAGCTGGATACAGCGCACTGCGGCTGGCGCCGGTTGATCCGGCTGGAGCATGCAGGTGCTACCCCATCCCATGAGCTGACGGAAAGGGCATCACCCCCGATGATCACGCACAGCAACCGGATGCCCCGCCTCCGCCACCCGGGATATTGCTACGCGCAGGCACGGGGAGTCAACGATCATTTTCAGCTAGGAGGCGGCGGTAAACGATCGTTGAGTATCGTGGGTGACGCGCGTAGCCTCCTGGTTGGACACCGGCATCGACCCACCTTGGGAGCGCAATGAGAGACCCTGCCCCTTCTCTCTCCGAGACGCTCGCGCATATTGAGGCGCTCATCCAAGAACAGAACCTGCAACGATCAGTACTGCTCAACGTGAAGGAACTTGCAGCCAAGACCGCTCTGCCCGAAACCACCGTCAGCACGTTGCTGAAGGGCGGTACACCGCCGGCCGACATGGTTAACGACCGGGTCCGCGCGCGCATCAGGGCACTTGCTCAGGCCGACCTGACGCGCACCGCCGACAGGCGCATGTCGGATCTGGCCAGCGCCGTTTCCCGGCAGCTGGGAGTCTCTGACTATTGGGCGCGTCAGGTCTGCGAAGGCAAGAAGGTACCCAGTGTCGAACTCCTCCATGGCTTGGTCGACTTCTTCGGAGTCGACGGAGGAGAGGCCTTCTTCACCGCCCCGGCACCCGAGGCCCTCAACCGTGTGCTACAGCCCATCGTCGCCGCGCAGCAGTCGGTGCCAGAGAGGCCGGAAGCCGCAACTGACCCACTGGCCGAAACACTGGAGCAGTTCGACGACGTCCGCGGCGCCGCTCTTCGACAGGCACGCAAACTCCCAGAAGAACGGTGGAAAGTCCTCAACGCGACTCTGAAGGCCCTGCTGGAGGTCGATGAGGCCGAAGGAGACCAGTGAGTACGGGACCAAGGGCGATGCGGCAACTCAGTGCACGACTCGTCCGCCACCTACGGCCGCCCGCCAGCGACGCGGTTGTCATCCCCTCGATAGGCCAGGCCCTCACCCAGGTACGAGGACGGCAGGTTCGGTTACGCAAGGCAGCGTTTCCGCCCGGGATCGCCAGCGGGCTGTGGGTCGACCGCACCAGCCACGACCTGATCGCCTACGAGGAAAACACCGACCCCGAGCACCAGCTTGTGATCATCGGCCACGAGGCGTGGCACATGTTCCAGGGCCACTGCAGCAGCACCACCGCCCACGGTCCCGCCGCCTCCCGCGCCGGAGAGAACGAGACGACAGGCGCGCTGGCGGAACTTGTAGCCGTCCTCGCCGAAGCCGACGACACCGATCTGCCTCCCACCGTTCGTATGGACGCCGCTCTGCACTTCGCCGCCCGCGCCGATGCCCGCAACATCCAGGAGGAACTCGAAGCCGAGCTCTTCGGGTTCCGATTCGCCACGGACGTGCAGTCCGCCCTGGCAGAATTCCGCGCCCCCGCCGACCCGGACAACCTCGCCGGTCGTATCCAGGCCTCCATGGCACACCGCATCCCCCGGATCTGACCCGCTGGGCACGGGCCTTCCTACAGCCCCTGTACTGAGGAGAAAAGCAGCAAGGTGACATCCGGAACCAGCAACCTCGGCTACTACACCTGCGGGATCATCCTCCTGCTGGTCTGCGCCTTGAAGATCCCCGCGTTAGTCCGAAGGCCGCACGACACGCTGCTGCGCGCAGCCTGCCTGCTGCTCTTCGCCGCGGGCTGGATCATGATCTTCGCCGCCCCGGAGGCCATAGCCGCGCTCAACCGGATCACTGGGATATCCAACGTCGCCGCCCCCGTGGTGTACGCGATGACGACCGCGTTCTCCGGGGCGAGCCTTCTGCTGATCATCAACTGGCGGCCAGCGCCCCCGGAGCAGACCCGGCGTGCGTCACGCCTGTGTGTGACCGCCTATAGCTCGGCCGTCCTCGCCATCATCGTCCTGTTCTGGGTCGGGAATGCTCCCGTGGAGCAGGTCACCCTGTTCGATGTCTACTACGCCAATACGCCGTACATCCGGGAGATGATCGTCACCTACCTGGTCGCCCAGGGGGTGGCCATGATGGCCGCGAGCACACTGTGCTGGCGTTGGTCCAAGGTCGTCGACGGATCGCTCCGGGCCGGCCTGCGCATCCTCGCCTCCGCCTACCTGATCATCGTGTGTTACGACGTCATGAGACTGGTTGCCATGACTGCCCGGTGGACGGGCCACAACCTGGACTTCCTCGTCGACAAGGTCTCTCTCCAGCTCGCCGCTCCCTCCGCCATTCTCGGCGCCATCGGGTTCGCTCTTCCCCTCGCCGGCCCGCGCGTGGCACAGACCGCCCGAATCATGCGGCAACTACGGCAACTCACCCCCCTGTGGCGGGCCCTCCAGCACGTGCCCACCCCCGGCGCCATCCGCACTTCGCTGCCATGGTGGCGAACTCCTCCGGCGATGCTCCTGACCGGACGGAAGACGGCCCTGTACGACGCCATCCACGCACTGACCCCTTACTGCGACCCCGCCGTCCGCGATGCGGCCTACCGCGCAGCACTTCGCGACAGCGGCGACGAGTCCTCCGCTGCGGCCACCGCGGACGCGACCATGATCCTCACCGCTCGCGAGCGACAACGCGCCACACCCGACCAGCAGAACGAAACCCCGCAGACCTCGGCGTGGCGCTCGAAAGATCTGGTTCCCCTGTCCCTGGCGCTGGCATCGCCCATCGTCCGCGATTTCCACGAGCACTACGTTCCTCAGCAGAAAGCAGCCCATCATGAATGAAGCCCCGCGCCGGAGACCCACCCGTGCTGTCGTCATCGGGGGCAGCATCGCCGGCATGCTCGCTGCGGCCGCTGTCAAGGACCATGTTGATTCCGTAGAAATCATCGAAGCCCACGAGCTGCCCGCAGGACCCGAACCGCGCACCGGCGTCCCACAGGCCGTCCACATCCACCTCCTGCATGCCGGCGGCGCCGAGGCCATCGAAAGCCTCCTGCCCGGCACCCTCGACTTACTGCTGGCCGCCGGCGCCAACCGCATACCGATGACCACCAACATGGTCATCTACTCTCCCGAAGGCTGGTACCGACGCTGGCAGCGCGCCACTCATTTCCAGATCTCTGCAAGCCGGGACCTGACTGACTTCGTTGTGCGAGAACAGGTCCTCAAAGACCCCCGCATCAGCGTGCGTACGAACACCAAGGCCATCGAACTGCTCGGAAACCGCCGCGCTGTCACCGGCGTACGGGTCCACACCGCCGACAGTGCGGAAGCCGAACTGCACGCCGACCTCGTCATCGATGCCTCCGGCCGGGCCACCCGCACCCCCCAGTGGCTCACCCAACTCGGCATCACCGGCCTCGCCGAGGACCACATCGACTCAGGTCTCGTCTACGCCAGCCGCGTCTACCGCGCTCCTGTCCCCACCCGCCACTGGCCGATGGTCGGTGTGCAAGCCGACCCACGTCTGCCCCAGCCCGGCAACGCCGGCGGCATCCTGCCGATCGAAGGAGACCGCTGGCACGTCAGCTTGATGGGCGCCCCCGGCGGACAACCCACCCGTGACGCGGACGCCTTCGAATCCTTTGCCCGCACCCTGCGCCACCCCATCCTGGCCGACCTCCTCGCGCTCGCCGAACCGCTCACCGACGTCAGCGTCACCCACAGCACAGCCAACCGGCGCTACTTCTACGAACGGCTCACCCCCTGGCCGGAGGGCCTGGTGGCGCTGGGAGACTCCGTCGCAGCCTTCAACCCCGTCTACGCGCAGGGCATGTCAGTGGCCGCACAGGGCGCCCTCGCCCTGCGAAAGCTACTCTCAACCGGCCTGACACCAGGCCTGGCCCGCCGCGCTCAGCGTGCCATCGCCCGTCCTGTCAACACCGCGTGGACCCTTGCCGTGGGGCAGGACATCCACTTCTCCACCACGACGGGCGGGAGCCCGAACCTTGCCGATCGCCTCCTGCACCACTACGTCAGCCGCCTGTCCCGCACCGCTACAGGCTCCTTCCACGCCGCCACGGCCCTGACCGACGTAGTGGCCTTGCAAGCCCTGCCCATCTCCCTCGTCAAGCCCAGCGTGTTGATGACGACGCTGGTCGGCCCCCTGCGTCCGCAGCTCGACCGGCCTCAGTTCACCCCGGCGGAGCGCAGGCTTCTGGATGCTCTGAACGAGGCTGCCGGATCTCCCGAGTAGAAGGTCGCACCGACGCCCTGCCTCCCAGCCACACATACCGCAACACCTGCGGCAATGCCCCGGAGCGACCATCCAGGTCGGCCCCAGCCGCCGCAGGCGATTCCGCGCTGCATTGAAGGGCCACCTACATCGCACTGAGCGCGTCACTTCGCCACAGCAGTCTTCAGGAGGCGACGCTCGGCGCAGCCCACTGGCGCCACTCCAGCGCCACTCGGTCTCCATCCACCGTACGGGATCCGCGGGATGCAGCCGGGTATACCCCGATCCGCGTCAGCATCAGCCACACGAGCCCCCTCTGCGCCTTGAGCGGGGCGTGGCTCCACCAGCGAACGAGATCAGGCACGCCTCCTGTCGGCGCGTCGGCGATCT
The DNA here is from genome assembly GCF_053591955.1 of Streptomyces sp. NPDC002845. Classification (NCBI taxonomy): domain Bacteria; kingdom Bacillati; phylum Actinomycetota; class Actinomycetes; order Kitasatosporales; family Streptomycetaceae; genus Streptomyces; species Streptomyces sp. NPDC002845. The sequence goes on from NZ_JBSFUU010000017.1 coordinate 147,225, forward strand.
GCTCCAGGAAGCGAAGCTCCGCAGCAGCCTTCTTGATGCCGCGCGTAAGCTCCTTGTCCGCTTCTTTCATGGCAACCATGGAGATCTCCCCTCGGCCGCGCTCAGCTCCGAGCTCGCGCTGCCGAGTACGGTCCGCCCTGATTCGCTCGCGCAGCTTCTCCGCGTCAGCCAAGATCTCCTCGCGGGCGCGCTCCAGTTCGGCTCGCACTTCCGGCTTGGACGCTTCGGCCAGCACGTGCTCGGCTACGTACGTCTCGAACAAGTCGGCCTTGATGCGCACCTTGCCGCAGCCGCCAGGGTGCTGCGCGGTACTCGGCATGCAGCGGTAGCCACGGCTGCCTGCATTGGATGGTGAGGGACCCAGGCTGAATCCGCACAGGCCACAGACCGTCCGGCTCCCGGTCAGCAGGTATTCGCGCTGCGGTGACCGTCCGCCCTCGGGCTCCTTCTCCGCCCGCAGCTGCCTGATCCCCTTAAACTCTTCCGGCGTGATGATCTGAGGACCACCGGTCTCCACCAGATTCCCACCCTCATCCTCCGCGAGCCCCGCGATCGCCGGATGATCCAGCACCGCCGCGAGTGACCCGGGCCTGAAGTCGTTGCCCAGCGTCGTGCGGTGGCCCTCATCCTTCATCCAAGCGGTGATTTGGGGATACGGCTGGCCGGCCAGCCGGCGGCTGGCTGCCTGACGCAGCACAGCCGCCTCCTCTGAGCGCACCCGCCGGAGTGCCTGGTCCTCGAACCCATAGAGCCGCGGCATCTGGCCCTCCTCGCACCTCAACCGACCCCGATGACGCAACCATGCTAGCGAAGATAGGTCACATCGCTACAAAGACTGGCGCATACCTGCGAGTAATAAAATATGCCGCAAAGCGGTGTGGATCACTCCACTTTCGCGTCTACCGGAGCCTTCACCCCAAGAACCTCCCACAGCAGGGCCGTTGGCACCTTCACCATGGTCCCCAGCCGCAGTGTCCGAACCGGAAACTCACCGTTCCTGATGAGCTCGTACGCCGTGTTCGGGCTGATCCCCAAGGCCCGCCCCGCGGTGACCACGTTTACCGTCGCCGGTAGCGCGAGGAGTTCTTCCATCCCCATCGCACCGGATTCCACCGGGGCCTTCTCAGCGTCCCTCTGCGTTGCCATGCCAGTTGTCGCATCCTCCCCCGCGCCAACTCATGCGCAGCATACGGCACTGTCCGACGCCTTGAGCAAGGTGAAGAACGAACGAGAAAGAAGATCCAGATCACCCACGCGTCTAGGGCCCAGGCTCGCAGACAGGGAGAGGACACCTTTGTTCGAGGAAAAGACATACAAACGGTGTGCCTGCACGGGACCGCTGGTCCACAAGCGCGGCAAGAGGAAGGGGCAGCCCGTCCTCAACGAAGACGGCACCCCGAAGATCGGCCGCCTGGAAAAGGACTGCCCCAAGCTCTCCAAGAGGAGCCACGGATCCTGGTACTACTCCATCGAGATCCCCGCCGGCCCGGGCGGCGAGCGCCGCAGAGCCAAGAAGGGCGGCCACAAGACACAGGAGGAGGCAGCGAAGGCGGCAGAAGCCGCCTGGGAGGCAGCCAAAGCCGGAGTCGACCTTACCTCCAAGGAAACCGTCACCGAGTTCCTCACCCGCTGGCTCAAGGCCTCCACGCGGAAGCCCACCACCAGCCACGGGTACCGCAGCCACATAGATCACTACCTCATCCCCTACCTGGGGCACCTGAGAATGCGCGACCTGCGGCTGCACCACATCCGAGCGATGTTCACCGCGATCAACGAGGACAACGAACAACGGTCCGCGCACCTGGTGAAGGTCGCGCTCCTGGAAGAAGACTGCGAGCGGGCCCGTACGGCCTGGCGCAGCTCTCCGGCGCCGCGCCCGCCGGAACTCCGCCAGGCGTGGCAGAAGGCACGAGACGAACTCGCAGAGGCTCGCAAGAACCTCAAGCACCCCACGAAGGCCGCCACGCATCACCGGATCAAGGCCACACTCAGCTCCGCGCTCAAGGCCGCGGTCCAGGAGCAGTTGATCCCTCAGAACTGGGCCCGGCTCGTCACCCTGCCCTCCGGGAAGCGGCCGAAGGCCTTGGTGTGGACGCCGGAGCGAGTCAGGCGCTGGGAGCGTACGGGCAAGAAGCCGTCACCCGTCATGGTGTGGACACCCAAACAAACCGGCGCCTTCCTGGACTCCGTCGTCGACGACCGCCTCTACCCGCTGTGGCACCTGATCACCTTCCGGGGACTGCGCCGCGGCGAGGCATGCGCGCTCTCCTGGGACGAGGTCGACCTCGAGAACGGCGTCATCCACATCACCGAGCAGATCGTCACCGTGTCCTACGAGACGCACCAGGACGAGCCCAAGGCCGACTCCGTACGGGACATCAACCTCGACCGGGAATCCCTCAGGCTGCTCAGGAAGTGGCGGAAACAGCAGCAGGAGGAGCAGGCCGAGTGGGACCGGTACAAGGCGCGAGCGGACTCCACCCCCAGGGTCTTCACCAAGGAGAACGGCGAGACGTACCACCCTCAGTACTTCACCGACCGCTTCGAGCGGCTGCACAAGAAGGCCAGGCTGCCCCCCGTGCGTCTGCACGACCTACGACACGGCAGCGCGACTCTGGCGCTGGCAGCCGGCGTCGACAAGAAGGTCGTGCAGGAGACGCTGGGCCACTCCTCGTACCACTTGACGATGGACACCTACACCAGCGTCCTGCCGGAGCTCGACAAGCTCGCGGCGGAGGCGACGCTGCTGATCGTGCCCCGCGCGGGAAGGGACGACGGCGAGAGCGACGCACCGGGCGAGCAGGAAGACGAGGTGGAGAAGTTCCGGGACTTCCTCGACCAGATCTCGCCCGAGGACTTCGGCACCAGCGACGAGTGAGCGTTTCAGCTCCTCCGCGTTCCCATCTCGTTCCCATCTAGCCGATGAGGGGCCCCAGATGTTCGATCTGGGGCCCCTCATTCTGCGTTTCCGCAGGTCAAGCGGTAGGCCCTGTGGGACTCGAACCCACAACCAATGGATTAAAAGTCCACTGCTCTGCCAATTGAGCTAAGGGCCCAGGCGATGTTGCCTCCCCGA